>CAYRFL010000222.1:0-2537 GCA_964423515.1 uncultured archaeon | reverse complement strand
CACTACCACCAACACTCCCACCATCCCTACTACCCACCAAAGCACAGTAATCCCCCCCGCCTCCTCCTCCCACCTCTCCCCGTCATCCGGGTACGCATCCTCCCCATTCAACACTCCATCGCCGTCCCTGTCCGGGTCGAGCGTATCGGTTATGCCGTCGCCGTCCCTGTCCGGTGGTGTGGAAAGGGCATCCAGGGGGTCCGTGCCCACCTGCGTCTCGATGGAATTGTTCCAGCCGTCGCCGTCAAGATCGAGAGGAGTGGAGAGCGGGTTGTAAGGGTCGGAGCCGGATGCGTTCTCGAAGGTGTCGTTGTAGGTGTCGTTGTCGGAGTCGAGTTCGAGGGGAGGTAGGGATTCGAGTACGGTGACGGTCAGGTTGTCCCGGCCTACGTTCCCTTCGGCATCTTGGACCGTCAGTGTGATAGTGTAAGTGTTGGGAATGCCGAAAATAAAGGATTGAACAGCCCCGTACAGCTCGTGAATGGTATTTTCATATTCGAACGTCCAGGTGTAGTTCCCAATAGCAACGTTGTCGCTGCTTTCCGAGGCATTGAAATAGACCGTATCACTCACATTGACGGTGATATCATCGCCAGCGACGGCAATTGGGGGTGTGATGTCCCGGACGACGACTTTGATGGTATCGGTATCCCAATTCCCCTCGCCGTCCGTCACGTTCAGGGTGACAAGGTATTCACCCGCGTCATCGAGTCGAAATTCGGCTTCCGCACCGTACAGGAATACCGTTTCACCGCGATACATGAATGACCACGTGTGATCCACGATCTCCACGTTATCGAAACTTCCCCAGCCATCAAGATAGACGGTCTCGTGTTGGTCGATGATTATATCATCTCCGGCCAATGCGGTAGGCCACGATTCATCTTTAACTCTCAATTGCAGCGTGTCCGCTGCCCGGTTCCCGGCTGCGTCCGACACGTCCAACGTGACGATGTATATCCCCGGAATGTCGAACTTGAACTCAGGAGCAGTGGCGTAGAGCAGGATATTGCGGGCGTCGTAAACGAATGACCACGTATAATTGACGATGCCGACGTTATCATGGCTTCCGCTCCCGTTGAACGTGAATATGGTTCCAACCGGAATATCGGCGTCCGGGCCGGCATCCGCAACCGGGGGCTCGTCATCCACCGCAGGCTCGAGGTCACGTACGGATACCAGCATCCGATCGGAAGTCGTTGTGCCGAGTCCGTTCCGTACCGTGAGTGTCACGGTGTAGTTGCCGGGGATGTGGAACGTGAAGGACGGCGTGGGACGGTATAGTAATACGTCATTGGAATCGTAGGTGAAGTTCCAGGTGTAGTTCGTAATTTCCGGTTCTGCGCTTGAATTCGTCCCGTCGAAATGAACGGTCTGATGTTGGTCTATTGTGATGTCGTTCCCCGCGTTGGCTGTGATAAAATGTTGATTCAATGGATTTACTAAGGGGAACCTGTCCTGTGAGTTCGCAAAGCCGTCAATGTTGTAGGGTTGATCCACTATGCCGTCGTGGTCATCATCCGGCTGGGTCCAATCCGACCAGTAATTTCCCTCGGTGCCATTGTCCCAAACACTATCGTTTCCATCATCTCTTGCTTGAATCCCGTTATTGTTATTGGATATAAAATTGTTGTGGATGATTACATTATCGGATAAATATATTCCAATTGAAATCCCATATATGGTATTAGTATCTAAATAATTATTTGTTAAAACATTATCATTAGTTTTATTCTCAAGTCGTATCCCATTCCGAGTATTGAATGCACATATATTATCTGAGATATTATTAGAATCACCTCCATATGGGGGTGCTCTAACAGTTATTCCGTTTCCTCTATTATTATTACATGTGTTTCCTAATACTGAATTCATATTGCATCGATGAAGATGAATCCCCCCGTTATTGTTATCCTTGCATATGTTTTTTTCAACATTTACATTATTTGAAAATGCCACACCGATTCCCTCCAATTCGTTTTCAGAGCATATGTTTTTTATAATATTTCCCCCACTTGAATCCCCCAACCAAATTCCATTTTCTATATTACATTTACAGCTGTTATTATTTATATTATTATTATTCGAATCACCTATGAATATACCAGTACGACCATTACTATTACAGGTATTATTAATAACATTTAGGCTATCGGAATATAATATTAATACACCATATCCTTGATTATTTTTAAATTTATTTTTGGATACTATACTCATACTTGATCTCACAATATCCACCCCATCAAAATTATCATAACCAGAATTATTGATGATATTATTTTTTTCGGAATCTTCAATATAGAGACCAACCCAACGATTCTGGTATAAAGTATTTTCAATGATTTTATTACAATTCCCTCCATTTACATATACTCCATAATCGTTATTATAAATAGTATTATTCAGTACATGACAACCTTCTACATTAATTAATTCTATTCCCGAATAAAAATCATGATAGTCTTCATCTCCGCTATTTTTTATACAGGGTGTTGCACCGACCAAATGCAAAGTTGACCTAATTCCACCATACT
>CAYRFL010000221.1:0-2628 GCA_964423515.1 uncultured archaeon | reverse complement strand
ACCTTCGAGCTGAGGGCGCAGAACTCGCAGATCATCGAGAAGGAGATACAGTAGGACCGGGATACCCCCGGTCCTTTTTTTTCTTATTATTATTGTTTATCACGATTGTAGTGTTCTCGCTCTTTTCCGTTAAGGATCACCCCGTCTGCAGATCACCCGTCGGCATCTCATGTCTTGTAGAGGTGCCATGCTATAAAAATACTAAAAAAAAATATTAATAAAAACCACATGTTAATCCAAGATAGACCAGCATGTCCCCCTCCCTGGGTAGGAGGGCCGAAATGTACGGTCAGAAGGGGATGAGTGTTCATATGAAGGGCGATTACCTGTACAAGCAGGAGATGCTCCGCAAGGGAATTAGGAACTGTATAATCTGGATGATATTCATCCTTCTGTTCTCCGGGGCGATATACGCACTTTCGTTCTTTCTTCTCACGGATGACCACATGGATCATTTCTCCAACAAGAGACAGGATATCAAGCGCACCCTTTCCGTGGAACTCTTCTCCTGCCCCGTTGACGTCGAGGTGGAGGTCCTGGGGAAGGGGAATGCAACCATATTGCTCATACCGGCATCGGAGGACGGCAAGGAGAACCCCGATATCATCGCTCTGGCTAACAATACCAGGTACTTTCACTTCCGGGGGACGCTGGAATCGGGGGAGTACTATGTTATCGTCGAGCATATTTCCGGTGATTCCTATGATGTGAAATCGAAGGTACATTTCAAGAGCTTTGACGTATACATCATGAAGCCTATCCTCATCTACGTTTTCATTGGGGCGGGGGTGATCGAGCTGCTTCTCGTGGTCTGGTTGGTCACAGTTATCATACGGCGCCGAAATCTGACAAAGGAGATGATCCTGGCCAGCTCCAAGGGGAGCGGGGATTCGGGTTACTACGACGAGCTGTACGGTGACCGCGACGGATCGAAGCATTCCCAGTACCAGGACCTGTTCCCCAAGGAGGAGGGGCTCACCGATTTCGAGAAGTCCCGTTCAAAGGATTACAGCAATGATGCAAAATCATTGTACGAACAGGATTATGCCATACGCAAGAAGAGCACCAGATCCCGTTCCGGAAGCGGCCCATCCCGATCCGGAGATTTCGAGGAATCCCGGGATTTCATGGGAGGCACGGCCGAGAACACAAGGTCCGGCCGCAGAGGAAGGAATACCGTGTCGTCCCGCAGGGATGGACCCATGGGATCATCCAGAGGTACGCGCCGGGACAGGGAAACGAGTAAAGATTCACGCAGGAGCCCGCGAAGGGAATCGAACAGGAAAGCACGGAGCGGACCCCGGACGCGCGGACCTATAAGACGGGGGAACGGGAACGATGGATACGACATCGAGTACATACCTCCCGGGGCAACCGACAGGCAACTCGCAGGAAGCCGCTCTGGAAGCGGCCCAATTTCGGGAGCTGGCGCTTCGAAGAGGCATTACAGGAGAAGGGAAAGCGACATAGACTGGGGGGGCGGGGACGATCAGGATGATGGCAAGGGTTTCGTCGATTACGACGATCATTACTGAAGCGGCCCGGCTGTTCCACCAAGGGACCATACACGTTGTTCTTTTAGAAATATTCCCGGTTCGATTGGTTCTATGAAAAAGGCCATATTCTTCGCGGCAAAGGAGGATCACGAACAATCCTTGCTGTCAGACGACGATCCGGAGGCGTTCCGGTCTCAACTGTGACAATATCCTGACGTACTCTTACAGCTAACATATTTCTCGTTTAAGATATATCACCGTTCAGAGGCGCAATATATGAATCGCCATGGGGGGTAAAGAAGCGGCCAGGGTGCGGCTGGAGCAAGTCCACGAAAACCTTTATATCGTAAGTTCACGATACCGTCTGCCCCCTTACAGGATAGCGGGGTGGGGTAGCCTGGATAACCCGGCGGGCTCATAGCCGCATAATGCGGTGAGAAACCCGCAGATCAGTAGTTCAAATCTACTCCCCGCTACTTTTTTTCCTTACTGGGTAAGGGTAAAATCCGTCGTTCCTGCCGTGCATTTTTAGGGGGGACGTCTATCAACGTCCTCCAGAAGAGTTAGAGCCTCGAGAAAATATATGCCTTTTGGTGTTTTTCGCCTTCATCAAGGAATTCTACAACAATCGTGGGGAAATCTATAATATCCTGTAGTTGATTCCATCCAATGCCTATTATGAGGATTTACACAATCTCGAAAACATATCTAACGATACTATCATCGAAAGGTTTTTTAGAGAGTGCTTAAATCGCAGTATGGCTATGCAATAAATATTCATTATTTCGATGTGCTGAGTATGGACACTCTTACTAAAGGAAAACGAATAATCGCACCATGGCTACCAGGTGTGTGTATTATACAAGGTATCATTCCCGAAGAAAACCAAACAATGGTTGTCCTTGCAGTCGAATCTACGGGCGAGAACATCATCCGAAAGGTTTCAAAGGACCAGTTAGCCCGTGCAGAGGAAGTGAGTTATCGGGATTCCAGCGGTCAAGAGAAGAGCGGAAATCCATATCTTTTCCGATTGGCAATTGAGGCCATGAGGCTGGGATTCGCTCACAGCTACGATCCATATTTTGCTTTGAGTGTAAGCCGCGTTGATCCCCTTCCCCATCAGCTCGAAGCG
>CAYRFL010000220.1:0-2662 GCA_964423515.1 uncultured archaeon | reverse complement strand
TAAAACTTATAACACAAAGAAGTTTATTGAATAATTTTATGGATCATTCAAAGAATCTCGAGGCAATTACTTGGGACGAGTATATACAAAGGGTTTCATCGCTGCCGGTATCGCACTGATTGTCATAATCATTCTATTAATCACCATGTTCAGCAATAGTTGGTATTATTGGGATATGAAACATTCAAAAACTGAAAAAAGACAGGACAATCCCAATTATAAATATACCGATGTGGAGCAAGCGGAATTCAGATTCGGTCTATCCGAGATGGAAGCGTCGGGAGATCCTATTTCTCTTTATTTGGTGGACGATTCATTCTATTCTTCGGGAGAATCGGCTACGATCATCAGGGATTACAAAGAGCTTCCCGATTCTAGAGGTGACTCCGAGAAATTGGAAGATGCATTTTCCCTCGTCCAAATTATTCAAATCATTGGAATGATCCTGGTATTCGCCTTCCTTGCATTATCCGTTCTTGCGGCTATAAGACTTATCCCTGGTTGGATACCGTTGCTGGTAGGTCTAGTAAGTTTTGCAGTTGTTATTGCTGGGCCCATATCACTTATTTATATACTACCAGATGCGATGGAAGAATCCTTTGAAACCTATATTGATTATCATGATGTGGAATCAGATTCTCCAGCCGAGAGCTTCTGGGATTCCAAGGAAAATTCCTCATCCTTCACCGAAGAAGTGATTACCAGTCGGCGGTGGTATATTACCATCGTAACAACCGAAATCGATGATTCCTGGGGTCCGGGATGGGCCTGGTCCTTGTCCGTTTTTGCCGGATTTGTCATGGGAGGGAACAGTTTTTTTTGCATAGGTATTGGGAAGAGAAAAAGTGAATGGGACGAAATCGAAGATAGCGATGATGAAGAGGATTGGGAAGAAGATGAGGAATCGGATATCTTGAAGAGACTAAGAGGAAAGCAGGATTCGTTGGATACGGATGTGGGTGATAAACGAGGGGGGGACGAAGGATCACGAGAATCATCTCCGATCCGGGATAATCGAGTCGAAAAAAGATGTGTAAAGTGTGAAGCGACACTGATAGATCCAAAATCGGTCTTCTGCCCCTATTGCGGCACGGACCAGACCCGGAAAGATGAAACTGCAACTCCCGTACAGATGAATAAATGCATAGATTGCGGAACCCCGGTTCAATCCCCTTTGATCTTCTGCGATCCATGCGTCATGAAGCAAACGCAGGCCGGCATCCCATCCGATCCGGCTCCCCAACCGATCACAGGTCGATATGTTCATCAACAGCAGGTCTCGAACATTCCGGTCGCCGAACAAAGATACGCGCCGGTACCGACAGAACCTGCAGTTCCTCCGTTCATCCAACAGGTGCAAGCTCCATTGCCTCCCGTGGATCAGCAGAATTATGGTCAGCAACAACAGGTACCTCCGCCCGGGCCGATGTTCATTCAACAACAAGAACTAAAACCGCCCGCACCGCCTCCCCCCGCGGCGACAGGATATGGGGATCTGCAGTAGGGAGCCACCGTTTCGGTATAATAATGTAAAGTAATAATCGACAGACTATTTCTCCCTCCCCTTCTTCCCCTTCTTCCCCTTTTTCCCCTTCTCCTCCTTCTCAATAATCACAACCCGATAACTCTTAGTTCCGGCCACCTTCTTCTCACCCGCCTCCTCCAGCATCCGGTTCAGTAACGAACCCTCCACCTCCACGCTTCTCTCCGCTGAAAGGCTCTCTACGCTACTTCTCCCCACCGTCGATTGTAGCGAAAAAGCCTGCTGCACCTGTGTCAGCGACTCCACGTCCTCCTCCAGCTCCCTTGCCCGTGTCCGGCCCGTTTCCAGCTCGAACACCTTCATCCGCCCCTCGATCCTCTCTTTGATGAAGCCCTGGTCCTTCAAGGTTTTCAGGTGATGGTACAGATTGTATCTAGACTCTCCGAGTTCCTTTTCGAGCTCCACGGTGGTCCGCGATCCCGCTTCGAGGCACCTGATTATGGACTGGCGGGTGGGATGGGCCACCGAGGAGATGTTCCTCGGCACCCACACCCGTTTCTTGCCGCCCGTATTTCCCTTCACCGGATACCCCCCTTATCCTTTCTTCTTCATGGACTTCTTCTTCTGCATGGCAATGTTCTTCGATATGAAGGACATGGACGACTGCGCCGCGGTGTACTGGGCCGCAGGCATTTCCGCCATCAGGGACTTGATGGATTCGGGAGCCTGTGCGAACTCCGCCTCCGAGACGATGGTGGACGCCTTTGCCATGTCCTTCTTGTCTCTCGTTTCCGAGCGCTGGAGATAGAAGTGGCTTATCATGTGAACAACACGTCCCTCGCCCCAGGAGAACTCGCAGATAACAGGCGCCTCGCCGTATTTTTCCTGAATCTCCTTCGATTCCACCAGCACGTTTACCTTCTTCTCGTCCAGCACCGATATGGGGTACGAGCTGCCCTCGAGCCACCAGAGCGGGTCCATGCCGTCCTCCAGAAAACCGTCAAGTATGGGATTTTCCGGGTCGAGCACGTTTATCCGTACGACCTCGTCCTGGGTCGGCCTTTCATTGTATTTCATGGTCTTTGGGAACGCCCGCTCGATGACGTGTTTCAGTGCCCAGTCGGTGGTGATCAGAAGCCCGCCTCCGTTGACGAAGGTAGTTATCTTCCTGACGGCCTT
>CAYRFL010000219.1:0-2697 GCA_964423515.1 uncultured archaeon | reverse complement strand
CCGAGATTACCGGGATTCCAACAGCCCCCTCCCCGGTACCTGCCCCGCCGCAGCCCTCAAGTGCACCACCCATGCCGACAGCCCCCGTACCGCCCCAGCAGGTAAGACGGACCGTACTTCCCTCGTACATGTCCGTGAAGAGCGCCACTACGTTTCGCATCGAGGAGGCCATGCCCTGCTCCATCTGCTATGGCAGTATAAGCAGCGGACTTCAGGCGGCCAGGTGCTCGTGCGGCAATATCTGTCACCTTTCCTGCGGGATCAAGATCGGCAGATGCGCCGAATGCGGAGCTGATTACGGGGGGATGATCAATACGGTGAGCCAGGAAGCGATCATACACAGCGTGGAGGACAGCCAGCTGAACGCGAAGGTGGAGGTGAAGAGCGTGGTCAAAGAAGATGAGAAGGACGACATGCTCCGACAACTACTCAAGAAGGTTCTGAACAAGGAGATCACGATAGAGGAATATAAACTACTGTCTCAGGACGTAAAGGAAGCTTTTTAACCGTTATCTCACCCGTTGTTATTCCTGTTTCTCCATTCGACATCCTCTCCCTATCAGTCTATATCCCCTACATAATTAAATATCTTATCTGTGTTAAGGCTTCAAACATTCAGAGGTTTTTTTAATGTGCGGTATCGCGGGAGTTTTCGGCCTGGAAGACAGATTGCTGATGAACCGGATGACCCATGTGATCAGACACAGGGGGCCGGATGAAGAGGGTTTCTTCAGCGACAAGAACATCATGATGGGTCAGCAAAGGCTCAAGATAATCGACCTTCACACCGGTACGCAGCCCATCTACAACGCGGACCGTTCCCTATGCATAATTCACAGCGGGGAGGTCTACAACTTCCCGGAGCTGCGGGAACAGCTTGAACGAAAGGGGCATAGTTTTTACACTGGGACCGATAGCGAGGTCATAGTCCATTCCTACGAGGAGTACGGTCCAAGATGCGTGGAAAAGTTCATAGGGATGTTCGCCTTCGCCATCTGGGATTCCAACAAGAAGGAGCTATTTTTAGCAAGGGACAAGAACGGAATCAAACCTCTGTATTACACCATAGCACCTGACGGTGTCTTTCTCTTCGGCTCGGAGATAAAGTCACTGCTGCAGTACGACGCGGTGCCTAGGGAGCTCAATCTCGATTCGTTCCATTACTATGTCAACCTCCGCTATCTTCCCAGGGACAAGACCATGTTCAGGGGCATCAAGAAACTGCCGCCGGCACACACCATGACCGTCTCCGAAAAGGGTATCGAAATGAAGGAATACTGGTCGGCAGCCATGAACATCAGCTCTCATGATGAGGACTACTACATCAAGCAGCTGGACCATTATTTCAAGAAGGCGATTAAAAGGCACATGATCAGCGACGTTCCAGTGGGTTTTCTTCTGTCGGGAGGCATAGACAGCAGCACCGCCGTGGCCATGGCGAGCCAGGTGACGGACGAGCCTTTACGGACCTTCTGCATGGGTTTCGGCGAGGATACGGACGAGATGGATGACGCGCAGATCGTGGCGGACCATTTCTCCACCAACCATCTCAATCTCGTGATCAAGGGCAACATCCTTCAGGAATACCCGAAGATGATATGGTATGCCGACAGCCCCAAGAGAAATCTATATCCATACTATCTCTACGAACTGGTTAGCAAGCATTCAACGGTGGTGCTGAGCGGTCTTGGGGGGGACGAACTTTTCGGGGGCTACACCTGGAAATACGATTACGCGGCGGCTGTGGAGAAGCTGCGCGGCAATATACCTCCTCAAGAAAGAAAGAGGGCAAGCAGGATCGCTTCGGAACTCCACGAATTCCAGGTTCGGGACGGAGCAATAGACGACGACAGGTTCATCGAGTACATGAAGAAGATCAAGTACATCGACAGCAATACCGACCTGTACTTGCAGATCCAGACACTGGACGAGGTGTTCGACGATCCGTATCTCCAAAAGATATACGGAGATAAGATCGACCTTGGGAAGATCGAGCCGGTGAGAAACGCTTATGAGCCCTATTTCGATAACGATGAAACATTCCTGAACCAGATATATCTTGCGGATTACAAGATAAAGATGGTGGATGATTTCATATTCGTTGACGATGCCATGTCCATGGCTAATTCCCTGGAATGCAGGGTTCCCTTCCTGGATAACGAGCTGGTGGATTTCGCCTTTACCATACCTCCCTCATTGAAGTACAACAACGGCGTGAGCAAGTATATCCTGAAGAAGGCCGCTGCTCCTTATCTTCCCCGAGAGGTTCTTAAAAAGCCAAAAAAAGGGTTCGGGACCAATGTGTTCCTGACCTACAAATGGGAGCTTGCCGATATCGCAAGGCAGCTCCTTCCGGAGGGGAACCTCGTCAAAGAAGGATATATCAACATGGAATACCCGGAAAGGATACTGAATCACACGCCCTCGCCGGACCTCACGAAGCATTACTCGGTTCTATGGAGCCTGCTCGCTTTCGAGATATGGTACGAGATATACATCAATGGCGACAATGTTTACGATCCGAAACTGAAATTGGATCTTTTTGTCTAGGTGATGCGGAAGAAGCGTCATTCGGCAATACGAATTTCGAATGGATACACGATGGTGGAGAGCCGGAAGGGAGATCTCCGATCCATAGAAATATATACTGATCAGGTGAAAAAATGAACAGTCTCGAAAACAGCAGAATACTCGTAA
>CAYRFL010000218.1:0-2734 GCA_964423515.1 uncultured archaeon | reverse complement strand
CCGAATCCCCACCCGATATCCGTTATAGAAGGGTATCTGGGCATCTGAAAAAAAAGATGGGAATGGCACGGAAGTCGTATCAATATAACGGTGAGATGGGGTAAAATCCAAATATAAATACAAATATTGTTACCCATCCATCAAAAGATTCCGTTTCAACAACTCCCCTGGGATAATATGAAGAATGAACCGAATAAGAAAAAGCACCATTTCCTGTTCATCGTCTCGCTTCTGCTAATAGGTACGAATGCGATGTTCCTTATCAACCATGGGATTAAGGAGAATGATCCGAAGATTCGATCGGATGATAGTGAATTATCTATACAACGCATGGATTGGCCGCGAGATATGAATCCTCCTATGGATGAATATGATGCCAATAACATTGTGAGCACTGGGAAGGACGGAAAAAAAACAAAAGTACGATACTCGGAAAACATCCTCACAGAACAGGATGAACTGGGTGGTTCCTGGTTCGATGGTTTCAGTGATGAGAGCGGTTTATATTCAAAATCGGTCGATGTAATTCTTAAAGAAGGCAGGATCCAAACAAAAACTTGGGATCTGGCGGAATGGAAATATCGGATTCCCATCATTATCGATGAAAGGAGTGGAAATCAGCTTACGGATTATCAGGTGATGTGCTCGTTAAACAACGAGAATTTTGATTATTCTCGGGCGGACCCAAATGGAAGTGATATTCGTTTTTTCAATGAAGACGGCGAAATCCTGAAACACTGGATTAAGGGATGGAATCCTAGTGGAGAAAGCAAGGTATGGGTCAAGCTCAATTCAATTTTGCCGAACGGGATGAGAACGATCTGGATGTATCATGGTAATCAGGACGGTGAAAATTTAAGTGATGGGTCAGAGACATTTGTATTTTATGAAAATGGAGAGGAATACTCCCTTCATGAGCTAGATCCGGGTGAATGGTCCATTAAAACCCAGACAAATCCGGGCCAGACCGTTGAGGTCAAATCTCGAGGAATGGATAAATCGATATTCGTAACCCTCAACGTGACCGGTCACTTTGGTTCAACTGAAACAACTGTTGCGAAAAACACGATAAATGTTCCACAAGGAACTTATGAGATATCATTGGATATGGACCCGAATTTTTATAATCAGATCAAAACGTGGTGGGGTCGCGTCCGTGTGGATGGGATCAATGTGATTAGCCATGATATCCATCAATGGAACGGGTGGAGAAGGGTGAGCGGAATTTACAACGGTGGGATTACTGATCTGGAACTGGAAACGACATATACAAATTGCCATAGTGGAAATTGGGCGGTCTATTTTGATAACATCATAATTAGAAAAATCGTTGATCCCGAACCTACTGTTACGATTGGCCCGTACTATGATCCTTCTTGTTTCTCCTCTTGTGTGATAGAGAAACCGCATGAATGTGAATGGGATGTGGTATCTGTTGAAAAAACCAATTTGGGAAATGGATATCTCAATATATCAATACTCGATTCGACCACGAATTTACCCATATCCGATTATGAGAACAGAACGGAGGATGTTATCAATGTATCCACAATAACGACTGATACCATAAGACTTGTCGGGTTCATTGAAGGCGAATTGGATGAACGCCCCTCCTTGGAATCATGGGGAATCGAATGGAATGCAGGGAATGCCTGGAGAGACAGCTTTATTGGCCTTTCGAAATTGGAACAGGCTAACGATGTCTCGATGGAAAATGGGGAAATCACGATGGCGGATCATCGATCCCGATTCTCCGAGTCAAGATTCGGAGAATCCTGTATGTCGTACGATTACATCGAAGAGCCGGTTGACCCGACAGTGGGTTCAATTTTAAATTCCAATGACCCAGATGTTTTACCATTACCATATATCGATCCATACTTTCCCGATACCCGAAATAACTATTACACGCCCATTCCAGCAGCGTCACAAGTGATTAGTGATGAAATAACACTACCATACCAAAATTATTGGATTTCTTTGATAGTCAACAAAGAAGAACCAGCGGGAACGGAAATCCAGATATCTGTTATCGATGGGAATACCTATGATACCATCTCCCTCATCGACAGTTCGGGAAATATTGGGGCCAGTTTTGTGGATATAGATCCAATAGTCCATCCATCGATCAGGTTAAAAGCGGTTTTTTCCGGAAGCGGTGAGGAAACACCGGTTCTTCGTAACTGGGGATTAAACTGGACTCCGGCAACCTGTCCTGTATTAAGGGAGGAAATACCAGACATCGTCATTTTCGAGGATACCCCAACAGAGGCCGTTTTGAATATTTCGAGTTTTTTCCGGGATTGCCTTTCTTGTGCACGACCTTCGATATTTGCTATCGAACACACAACGGATGACGTTAACGTTACTTTGGAGATAAATGGGACTCAATTAGATGTGATCGACCTTGGTAAAAACTGGACAGGAGAAGTAGCCGTTGTTATAAACTGTACAAATTTATATGATATGTCAACTACCTCGAATGACTTTCTGATACAGGTACAAAACGTAAACGATAAGCCTATATGGAAAACTACTCCTCCTTCGATATTTTTTTATGAGGATTTTCTCTATAGAACGGACTATTCGCTAAGAGAGCATGTATATGATTGTGATTCCGACGTACTCAATTTCTCCATAGCTCAATCCGGGGACAACATCACAGCAGAATTGGACCACCTTGATAGGATGTGGATTTTACCCGAGGAGAATTACTACGGCTCTTGTAGTATAA
>CAYRFL010000217.1:0-2820 GCA_964423515.1 uncultured archaeon | reverse complement strand
GACGGAAAGGAAGATGGGCTGGGCGACGGAAGGGAAGACGGGCGGTGCAACGATACTGGTGTTTCTGGGGGGGTGGGGAGGGGTGACAAAAGCGAAGGTGGGGGGAGCGATGGCTGAAGGGATGGGGAATTTGACGGGAGATCGTCCGGGCCGTCCGTGCTGCCGCCCGCCCCTTCGAACAGGAAGCTCGGTATGGAAGCAAATCCATCTGCAGCGCCGACAGCCATTTTCGATACCTCCCGGGACGTGACCCGCAGCCACATCCTGCCATGACCGATTGCCCCGGACGTATATATACGTGCAAAGAAGGCAGGTGAAAGTAAAGGTCATGCTCCCCGCTCTGCCTCTCAAGGTATGGCGTGAGAATGAAGGTCCGGGGGTAAGGGTCACCGTATCTCCCGAAGACGTGCAAGGATTTCCGAATGTGATGATGGAACGGATGGGAACAGTGTCGCCGATGGTTCCCAATATCAAGGGTTGTGGTACTTCGTGTAGCGTATGTCCGATGCGGATACCCCCGCCTTGCCGGTGGCAAGGCTCCTGCCGGGTATCGCTTCGGCAAGCTTTCTTTTATCGATCCTGCCGTGATAGAAATCGAAGGCTGCCGTCATCATCGGGAGGGCGGCGTCCATGGCATCTTCCACCAGTTCCTCGGGGGTGGTGGAAAGCGGCTCTCCCGTGATTATGTCTCCGTAGTCTATCCTGCCGTCCAGTTTTTCCCGTTCGTAACGCAGGTTGCGGTAAAAGAGGCCAAGGCTCGATCTTCCCATCACGCCCAGTCGGTTGAGGGCGCGCACCGCTGCGTAGGGAGCGGCGGTCCTGAGCATGCGGTTCATAAGTATCTGCGCCTCCACGGCCTCGGAGGCATCGCTCTCCCGGATCCCCGTCCTTTTCGATATCAGGTATGGGAAGGACAGATGGCCCAGGGTGTCGGTTCTGATGATCCGATCGAGGTACAGCGAACCGTTCCACTTGTGGTCGAGATACGTCTCGTAATGGAAATGATAGTATCTCGAGTCGTCCTTTGTGACGGTGCCGTCGCGGTGATTGCCGGTGAGGTAGTATATGAACGGGTGGAAGGTGGAATCCATGGCGCAGTGTGTGAGGTAACCCAGGACGAAGGCGAGGTCCCCGTTATCACCGTTATCCCTCTTCCCGCCGAGCCCTTCGAGAACATCGAACACGATCTTGCCGGTGTGCTCGCCCTTCTTGCCGTGAAGGAGGTCGGATACCTCCCTGACGCTGGCCCGGGGACTGTAGTAGAACGAATCGGGAATTATGGAGCCCAGGTCGTAGGCGCCCCGGTGCTCCCCGATGACGGCACGCATATCCGTATCACGGAGGTCATGGATTATCCGGTCGGCCGCGAACAGGTGGGTGTTCTCCTTCACCATCGGGCGTGTATCCGGGTATAGCGATATAATATTATTCATCGGAGGTTATTGACAGTTAGGGAAAATGGATCTTGTCATCCTAATTGCAGCGGACGGGTGATCGAATGGATAAAATCGAATTTATCAGAAAAACAGATAGGCGGGGAGTTACATAGACCGGAGAGAATGAAGTTTTCCGAATTTGCCTTCATCAACGCTTATAGTGAGGAATGATGTATGAGACGAGAACATGTGGACGGAAAGAATGTGGCCGATATCATGCTGTACGCCCTGAGCACGTGCATCTGGTGCAGAAGGACAAAGCAACTGCTGGAGAGCCTTGGCGTTGAATATGATTACGTGTTCATGGACAAGCTGCACGGGGAGGAGAAGGAGGAGGCATTGAAGGAGGTGGAGAGGTGGAATCCCAAGTGCTCCTTTCCGACCATGGTGATCAACCGGGAGAAATGCATCGTCGGGCACAGAGAAGAAGAGGTGAGGGAGGCACTGGGCCTATGAGCGGCGGGGTAGTTACTAAGGAACGGATAGAGCACATGCACGAGCGGCTTTCCGCAGATGCCGAGAAGGGCGGTTACAACCTCAATCCGGACGAGGATTTCGCCAAGGAGCTCGTGGAGAGTCTTTTAGTGAACCAGGAGAGATACGGCTACTGGTCGTGCCCCTGCCGACTCGCTGCCGGGGATAAGGATGAGGATCTGGACATCATATGTCCCTGCGATTACAGGGATGCGGACGTGGACGAGCACGGCGCCTGTTACTGCGCCCTCTATGTATCGGATGATATCGCAGGGGGAGAGGCCGAGACCGAGCCCATCCCGGAGCGCCGCCCGAAGAGGGATGAGAGGGCACAGTTCAAACCCGTCCCCGAGGTGAGTAGTGCAGAGGAAGTGCACAACTTAACGTATCCGGTATGGCGGTGCAAGGTATGCGGGTATCTGTGCGCTAGGGATGCACCACCGCTCGTGTGTCCCGTATGCAAGGCGAAGAAGGACCGGTTCGAGCGGTTCATGTAGTAAAGAGAATCGTTAAAATATGTGTTCGAGCCTGACACTACCACTCGACAGACTCTCTTCAATATAAGGGCCGCCTCCCGTTGCACTCCGAGGCATCAAAGATACCTCTGAGCCCTCGTCAAGTATGCCTACGGGCGAGCGACAGCAAACGGCGGCCCGATACAAAAAAAGAAGAATAAGATAAAGAAGGGCCTGTGCCAACCCCATGGTCGGCGTTTGCCGACCTTGCGGCCAACGGCCGCTTCTCTTCATGCGTCTCTTTCAACTGTAAAAGGGTTCGCGTGCGCCTATACCACCCCATATCCTCCCCCCGGCTATCGAACCCTTTTACCGTAAGAGAACAAGTCTAACGACGGTAATACTTTGTGCCCTCTCTTGTGAGAATTAAATTGTATGTAAATAACTATCACCAG
>CAYRFL010000216.1:0-2823 GCA_964423515.1 uncultured archaeon | reverse complement strand
TTTAAAAAGAGAACGGAATATGTTGCTAAAGTCGTTCTTGAAGAAAGGGAGGTTAATAATAGAGTTGAAATGAGGACAAATAGCATAGGAATGAAATTTATTCGGATACCCAATACTAATTACTATATGGGGAAGTACACGATCACGCAGAAGGAATGGAAGTCTGTAATGGGTAATGCACCGTGGAAGGGTAAAAGTTACGTGGGGGAAGGTGATAATTATCCAGCTACTTACATATCATGGAATGATTGCCAGGAGTTTGTAAAGAAGTTGAATCAACGAGAGGGTGTTAGGAAGTACAGACTTCCGACGGAAGAAGAATGGGAATATGCTTGCAGAGCGGGGAGCACGACGAAATACTGCTTTGGGGATGATGTTGGGCGATTGGGGAATTATGCTTGGTATAAAAATATGGATAATGATCGGTATGATGATAATCCAAAAAAAGTAGGCCAGAAGAAGCCGAATCAATGGGGTTTATATGACATGCATGGTAATGTATGGGAGTGGTGTCAGGATAAGTGGAGTGAATCGGGCTCGTCCCGGGTCATTCGTGGCGGTAGCTGGGACGACTTCGCTGGGTACTGCGAGTCTTCCTACCGCTACAGGCGCGAGCCTGACGACCGCATCCACGACCTTGGCGTTCGCCTCGTGAGGTCATCCGACTAAATGAGCCCCTGCGGAGCAGAAGGGCGAATAGGAGGATAGACCGATCTTTTGTTACTACTTACCACTTTACTACTTTACTACTTACGCGAAGGGTGTGGGCTTTATGGCCGATATTACCTTGGATGAGTGTGCCTTTGGGGGCCGATACAGGAGGTTGCCGTGCGAAAAACTCGGCGGCGATGCGAAGCCGCCAGCCGAGTGAGAGCACGGCAGTGCGATGGATGACGCCCCGCAGGGGGCGCGCCGAAATTTTGAGAAAAAAACCTTCCAGCCGGAGAAGATGGGATTGCTCTTCGGAAGAATGTAAGAAAGTGAAACAAGATTTCACATAACAAGAGGGTTTAACGAAATTCTTGCCTTCATGCTGTCAGCACGAAATACACGACCAAAGGAATTTTCGGCAATTCAGGTACTCTGCGGTCGCTGATGCTCCCTTGCTCCTAGCGGAGTCGCATAACACACGTTAGAACCTTATCGTTAAGGAGATAACACAACAAGAAATATATACCAATACTGCCATGTCAGTCATGGTGGTATCATTGACCTTGAAGTACAAACACAGAAACGAACTCATGGAATATACAACCGTCAAAAGATGGATGGATGTTATAGGTAGCAAGTCAGGTTCCAAGAACACACAGAAGAATTACCTACTGCACTTGAAAATCTATTGTGAGTGGATCGGTAAGACCCCGGATGAACTGATAGAGGAACGAAAAGAACATCTCACCCACACAGATGAGATTGTCAAACGTACCCATGAAGACCAATTAACTAGTTTTTTTCAGGAGTACGGGGAGAATGTAGCCAGGAGCACCGCAGTAACCAAATTCAAAACGGTCAAATCGTTCTACAAGGCGAACCATTACGACCTCAAAATATCCATACCCAAATCATGGACAACGTACACGGATAAGGTTCCCTCGTTGGACGAGATACATAAGATGGTTGAAGCCTCAGACAGTCCCGTACAGAAGGCGTTAATACTGTTCTCCGCTCAATCAGGGCAGAGGGCAGGGGTAGTAACCTCTATGACCTACGGGATGCTCAGGGAGGCTCTAGAGGGCTCAGAATCGCCCATATCGTTCCATATCTCCGCAGACCTACGGGACCATAACGGTAAGAGAGTAAACAAGAACAGACAGGAATATACCTTCTTTATCGGTCGGGATACCGTCACCACACTGAAACGATACATCGAGTATATGGAGAACAAGGGCCACGTATTCGAGGATAATTCACCGTTGTTCGTTACTGACAAGCAGTACGCATATAGAGATTTCGCAGGGAAGGAAACCACCGGAGATAAGGCATATAGACCTATCAGTAATGAAAGCCTTAACAATACGGTTAAGAGACTAGCGATAAGGGCGGGATTGATGAAAGAAGATGGTCCCAGGATGGCTAACGGTAGAAGGAGATACCAGATACATCATCATTGCCTTAGAAAGTTTTGGCAAACTGCCATGGAACAGGCAGGGGTAGCGAAACCCTGGTACGAGTACATGATGGGGCATAGTCTCGGGAACCTCGATAAAGCGTATTCCCGGCCATCGTTGGAACAACTACAGGAGGGATACAGGAGGGCAGAGAATTATCTTTCAGTATCGAGGGCCAATCTAACGGACCTGGACAACATCAAGAAAGACCTTCTACTGTCGGTGATACGGCAACAGTGCCAGATAATAGGGTTTGATGCTCAGAGGGTGGTTATAGCGGAGGAACAAGACCGGGGAATAAAGCTAACCATTGACGAGGAGATCGAGGTCTTACAGAAAGAAGTCATGGGAACACTAATGAGGCATAAGGTGAACAATAACAAGCATGAGCACAAGATAGTAACAGAGGAAGAATTACCGGAATACTTGAGCCAAGGGTGGGAATTTACAAACAAGGTTTCAGAAGGTAAGTTCCTTATCAAGAACCCTATCCCGATGTAAGAATTATAGGTGTAGGCCTATCCTTTCCCTCGGTCCTTTGACAGCACAAGACACAAAGGATTACTGATACCGTTCACCGTGTCCTCTTTCCTGTTCATGAGGAACTTATGGATAACTTCTTTCTGCAAGGCTATAACGGTCTGTTGGTGCTTCATTACGTCGTAGCAATCCCGGACCATCGGGTATATGAACACCGCTTCTATGAACTCGTGAT
>CAYRFL010000215.1:0-2877 GCA_964423515.1 uncultured archaeon | reverse complement strand
TGAACCCCTTGGCGGATTCGACTTTTCGATTTTCGAAAGCATGCTTGGCACGGTACAGAAGGGATTCCGCTACAATCACGTCGATACCCAGGGACTGGTTTCCATTGATAAGTTTCTGTGAATTATCGAAAAGGCCCGCCATAACGGCGGAAATATTTTTTTCCTTGAAAAAATCGATATCCCTGATGATCTTCTCGGATAGCTCAATACTCTCTAAATGATCGCCTTTGTCGATAAGTTCCTTTGCCCTCGTGATCTCTTCCTTGACCCTTTCCGGATCATCGATAATTTCCTTGTTGGCCTTCAATCCGTTCACCGCAGTCTCAAATCTCGAAGCGGCGATCTCGGAGTGCTTTTTGTCGATCTTTTCTCCAAGGCTCGCGATAATATCATCGAGAGGTGAAATGGCGTCAGCGAATCTCGACTCTTCGATGAACTCGTAGGCCTGGGAAACGTGGGTTTCTTCTTCTGAAATATCGATATCCAGTTCTTTGGAGGTAGTCCTCAACTCGTCTACCTTTTCCTTTTGCTCCGCGGTCCTGTTGTGATTCTCTATCTTTTTCCTCATTTCGGCTTCTATTTCTTTCAGAGATGGCAATTTTTTCGACGCTTCCAGGAATTGTTCCTTACCGAAAAGAGATCCAATCTCCTCGAGTTTCCCACGGAAATCGTCTTTTGTTTCCACGGGAATGTATTCGATATCATGAACCTCTTGTGCGAATCCTCTCATATTTTCCAGACGGACGTTAAGATTCCTATCGAGAAAACTATCTCTGGCTTTGATCAACATCGCTTTTGCCTGTTTGCAATATCTGTAACTTTCAATGAAATCTTCTTCCTCCTTCTGCGCGGACGCTTTCTCCATAAGTCCTTCCGCTTCGGATACGTCAACCGCTTTTTCCCTTAGTTCTGAAAGGAGTGCTTCTATCTCGGTAATAAGATTCTCGGTCAGTTCCTTTGCCTTTACCGTTTTGATGTTTTCCAATAACTCCTTTAGGTTTGCGAGAGTGGTTGAAACTTCCTCGAATCGTTCTTTCATAAGTCCTTCTCTTGCCGAGAACATCAACTCGTCCGCATTACCCTTCTCGATACCCAATTCAGTAATGATCTCAATGTCCTTGTCGAGAAGTTTCATTTTTTCGATCAAGGTCTCCGAAAGATAGAGTTTCTTGTCATCCACCTTGACCTTATGAAACTCTTCAATGATCACGTCTATCTCGTCGAACCTTCCTTCCTTGAGAGCCAAAATACCTGAGCGGATGATGGCCGATAGTCCCGGAAAATCTCTTGAAGCCTCATTCTTTAATTCGTCCAGCTCCTTTTTCACCGCCATTATCTTATCCTTGTTGATGCCGATCAAGGTCGAGGTCATAACCTCTTCCACTTTGTCAATTCCCTCCTGAAGCAATTCCTTGGCTCCATCGAACTCCAAATTATTGATTTTTGTCTTTATTTCATCCAAAAGCTGAATTATCTCACCGGGGTCACCACCCAATCCTGCAATCTCTTCAACCTTGGTTTGGACCTCATTGCAGTTCCGATTCAGTTCATCCGTTCTTCTTTCATTGTACTCCCGTTCCAACCGATTCGCTATCTCCATTGCCTTGTTCAGATGTTCTTCCAGATACTTGAATTCCTTTAATCTTATTTCCTTTTGAGCCAGCTCAAAGAGGCCCTCGGCCTCCGACATATCGATACCCTTCTCTTTCTTTTCGCCGATTATTTCTCCGACCTTTTGGTTCAATTCCACTATATTTGCAGGTACGGAATCACTGGCTTCTACCACGGGTGCGGCGGCATCTGGGATTTCTTTATCTTCCGTCTTCTCCGGGGGTTCCGGTTCAACGCTGCCTTCTTCCGGTTCGGGTACTGATTTCGTTTCCAGCGTCTTCTTTGCATTTGCCATGAATTTTTTGGCTTGTACAGTGAGAAGGACTGCTTTCTTTAGATTTTTCCCTTCCAGAGCAATCGTTGCATGTTTCACAAAGGCCTTTGCATCCCCAACATCGACACCCTTTTCTTCGAGTGATCCCAACTCCCGTTTGATCTCGTCGATAGCATTGGTCACGCGCTCGTCCGCTGCTGCTTGTTCATTAGTCTTCTGCTCTTCGTCGGCCATGATAAACACATCTTCAACAGTAAACGGGTTCCTAACTGACGTCCGCTTTTCCCGAGAGCCCCCGTGGTACTCCTGCCATATTCACAGGAGTGGGGCTGATGTCGGCGTACCTTACGGTGCGCTTCGCCCTACGTTTTTAACAGAAGGGCTCCCGCATATTCTGTATTCGTTTACCCCTTGGAGTTCCCTCCGAGAGGATGGAATTGCACGCCGATGCTCCATGATTGTCCATTCTCCCGTTTTTTTTCGGGGAAATCATGGATGATCGTGTTTACACCGGACGGTGGCCATGTTGTTTTCAAGCCCTTCCTGGCCCGATCACATCGACATTGTTCGAAATATCTGGAATGATGGTCTCCACGTTTTACCTATTATCTCTCCTGTCTCGTATGGGTCATAACCGATAATGGGCATCCGTCATTCAATCGGTATACTCATGTTCAAATTGACGGCCCCGGAATAGCATGTTGGTCTGTTCTTTTCGAGGAAGCTTTTCATCTGCCCGTTGCGACAGAGGAGATGAATACACTATTCTTGCATGGGCTGTTCTTCAGTATTCGTGGGATGGTTGTACGCGGTATGGATTACTATTCTTTAAATACTTGGAATGTTGACTATACTGCAAATCGGAAGTAAAAAACCCTTATCATATATAACTTAATCTACGATTAAGTGGCTAATAGATAGTAAAATCGGCCATCCAGACGCAGTAGTTCACTAATTTACCTCCCTGACAAAGACATTATTGAGCTGGCATT
>CAYRFL010000214.1:0-2902 GCA_964423515.1 uncultured archaeon | reverse complement strand
CCTATCCCCTCGTTTTCCTTCTGCCCTCGTCCCGGTCCAGCCCCTTTTCGACCATCCTGAAGTACTTGAGCGCCCGCCTCTTGTGTTTCCCCTTCATCTCGTGTTCCGAGTATCTGGCCTCCTCGAAGAGGTCGGTAAGGCTGTAAACGTTCTCCGCCGACATTGCCGGTATCGCCTTGTAGGTCGCCTTGCAGAACTCCATGGGCGTCTGGTTCTTCTTTCTCAGGAATCCGTACTTCCGCAATATGTCCAGCATCTCGATATAGGTGGTGTATATGACCTTTCTCACCTTGTCGCTGGTCTCCAGAAGATTGATGGCGTCCTCGAAGAGGCTCCTTATCTCGGTGAGATGCCTCTTTCTCCAACGGTTCCAGTATAAGATGATGGCGGTTATTATGATAAGTGCGGCAATTATCGGTATCATCTGCTCCCCGTACGATGATGCGGAGCCGATGCTACTCCCGTCCGATCCGGTGAGCGCAACCTCCTTCTTGGCGGTGCTGGGCTTGTAGAAGGCGAGCTTCGACCCGGCGTATCCCGCCTCGATGACGAAGGAATCGCCATCACCCGGGAAGTTCATGCTGAAATCCACCCTTCCGAACTGGTCCGTGAACATTGTCTCGTCCTGATCGAGGTAGGACATCTCAATCGGCCTCTCCCTTATGGGCACCCGCGTATCGTCCACCAGCGTTATCTTGATGTTCAGAAGACTTCCGGCCTTTATTGGTGCGCTCTCGTTCACGGGGCTGGCCTCGATGCTTATGTGAGTGTGTGCGTGAACGTATATCTGGGTCGACGTCCAGCTCGCGCTGTGCCCCTCCGTGGTTCCCCGGAACTCCACCTTCATGGTATTCTTCCCCTTCACCGTTGTGAGGGGCACCACCGATGTGTACGTGAAGTTACCATCCCCGTCCAGGGAGGTGTTCCCCACCTCCACCGAACCGATGTATATGTATATCTTGAAGAGGTCCCTGAGCCTCTCGTTCTTCTTCACTCCCTCCACCGGTTTCTCGAGGTCGTCCAGCACCCTTCCCTTTACGGACAGGCTCTCCCCCCGTGTCACGTTTATTATCTTTGTATACAGGTCCACGGACGTGGTGCTTCCGATTATGATCTTCCCCTCGCCGTCTGCCGGCAGGTATCTCACCCTTCCATCAGTATCGTTGAGGCCGCCGTAATGGAGCGTAATATTGATAGGTCCCAGGGGATGATTGTCCTGGACCTCGTAATCGAAGCGGAACTTGCCCCCGAGCCCCGTTTCGCGCAGTATGGTATTGTCATCGTGGAGATAAGTGATCTCCACCTGCTCTCCCACTATGCCGCTTCCGGGTTTGTCCCTCATCGCCTTGTCCCTCAGCGCCGCTTCGAACACCGCTGCGTTCTCGCCGATCCGTCCGCGCTTCGACTCAACCGAGGTGTAGGTGAACTCGGGGATGCCGGTGATATAGAAGTTGTCCTTCTCCGTGGGCGCAGCTCCGGCGGGGTAGTAATCGCTGCCCATGAAGTCGGCGTGAACCGTGTACCAGCCCGGCGGCCACGAGACGATCCTATAGGATATGTTGAACCTCCCGTTTACCTCCGTCTCCGTCTCCGGTCTGTCGAATCGGAACACGTTATCGGGTTCGTCCCCCTTGATGGTGATCTGCACCTTTCCGGCCGACACGGGAGCGAAGTTCTGTCCGTAGACGGTTCCCGTTATGTTTATTATGTCCCCGGGAAGGAAGTTGTCCGAAGGATTGGCATCGAGGAGGGGGTCCAGTGTGATGTTCACGCCCTCGGATGAGACGAGAACGTTCCTCATCGTATCGGAGCCGTGCAGGTATCGGCTTCCAAAGAAGATGGCCTGGAGCGTATGCTTCCCGATCTCGTGGGGAACCGTGTGCTCGAACTCCGCAAACCCGTTCTCATTGGTGATGAAATCGCCTATGTGGATGGTCTCGTTCCAGAAGATGCTGAGCAGTTCTCCCGGGATGGGTATGTTGTCCGAGTCCCGCAGATATACGGTAGCGTTCATCAATTTGTCCTGGGCCAGCTGCTTATTCTCCGTGGGATTCGAGAAGGAGACCACCGTTGTTGAGAAGATGGCCATGGTATGCGTCCCGTCGTCCCAGGATTCGTTGTAAAGGGTATCGCCGATGAGCTTCTTCGTGGACCTGGCCCTTACGTAGTTCACACCCGGGTCGAGCCCTCTCGGAACCTCACACTCCAGGACGAATATGCCGTTCTGGTCGGTGGCTCCCGATCCCACCATCTTCCCCGATTCGTTCTGGCTCCCGTTCACGTAGACCTCCACGAGGACTCCCATCAGTCCATTGCCGTCCTCATCGGTGACCCGGCCGCTCACCTCGAAGGAGGGGGTTGCCAACTTCGTGATGTTATCCGGAACGAAGCTGAGGATTATCTCGGTCGGAGCCGATTCCACATCATGTTGTTGTGGGTCGTCGTCGTCGGGATTCCGGGGATCGAGGCCCAGGCCGATCTCGGTGCCGTCGTCCATTCCTCCCCCGTCGGTGTCCATTTTCTTCGGGTCGGTGAAATATACGAATATCTCGCTCCAGTCGTCGAGACCGTCACCGTCCGTATCGTTCGTGTTCGGATTCGTGCCGTACACCATAACCTCCCTGTAATCGTCGAGCCGGTCGCCGTCGGTATCGTTCAGGTTCGGGTCCGTCTTGTGATCGAAGAGCTCCTCCCTGTCGTCCAGCCCGTCCTCGTCGGTATCGTTCATGCGGGGATCGGTGAGATATTTCATCAGCTCCTCGTTGTCATCGATGCCGTCATCGTCCGTGTCCTTCTTGGTTGGGTCCGTCAGGTATATGACGACTTCCTGGTAATCATCCAGGGTGTCCCCGTCAGTGTCCACCACTTTCGGATCGGTCCCGTAATCCTGCACCTCCTCTCC
>CAYRFL010000213.1:0-2984 GCA_964423515.1 uncultured archaeon | reverse complement strand
GCCACCACAATCCCTAGCGCTCCTGCCCAGCAGGTCCAGGGCTTCGTTGCTCAGGGAGTACAGGGCCCGTGCCCCCCTTGCCAGCTCGGACGACTGTGAAGGATGCGCCTTCATGCTCCTCTCGTAGTCCGCCAGGGCATTCGTGCAATCGTCCTCATTCTTTTTACGCTTTTTGAAGTATTCTATCACAGCCTTCCCTGCAAGGGCGCCCGACAGCATTGCACCCAGATTGCCGGCGAAGTTCATGGGATTCACCGCCCCCGCCGCATCACCCACGAGAAGGATATTTCCGTATGTGAGCTTCTTTTCCAGTCCGCCGCAGGGAATCCGCCCTCCCACCGTCTCCCGGGGTTCGGGCAGAACGATGCCGAGGGATTCCGACAACCTAACGAGACCATCCGCGGGATTTTCCGAGGATACCGCTCCCAGCTGAACGGAATCGCCCATTGGAAAGCTCCAGGCATAGCCCCCCCGGAACAGCCCGGCGTCGAACAGAAACGTCGCGTATCTTCTTCCCGGTCCGGATCCGCTGCCGAGGACGGACGGGTCGAACTGATCCGGGGCGAAGCTATACCGAACCGCTCCCCTGGTCTCCTGCCGGGGAAGGCCCAGAAATGAGCGTACACTGGAATTGTGCCCTCCGCAATCCGCCACTATCTCCGCCGTCGCGTCCCTCCTGTCCGCTCGTATCCGATATCCTTCCGGCGATCCGTGTTCCATGCCCAGGACCCTCGTCCCGGCTGCGAGCTCAACGCCCCCCTTCCGGGCCTCTCCGGCGAGATGGTATATCAGGGAATCCTTTTTCAGAACGTAACCCGCGGTCTCTTCCGAATAGTACCGATGAAGCGTCGGGGTTATCATCTCTATCCCCCTCAGCTCCTCGACGATCCACTCCTTTCTCAATGGATAGCCTAAAGAAAAACAGGCTTCTGAGAAACCGCAGCCGCATCTGACCGGGAAACCCGGACGTCCCTTTCTCTCCAGCACGAGCACGCGAAGTCCGGAATCGCGCAGATAAAATGCAAGAGAGGCTCCGGCCAGGCCGCAGCCGATGACGGCCACGTCATATCGGTCCAGGTACCATGCCCCCGTCATATCTTCTTCTTGCAGTTGGGGCACAGCCACCATCCTTTCTTGACCTCGGAGCTGCAGTGCTTGCAGAGAAGGGCTCCGTCGGCCGCCGCCTCGGACACCGCCTGGGCCTTTACCTCGGTCGCAAGGGGCTTCACATCCTTTACCTTCCTGTCCTTCCCCTTCTTCCCGTTCTTCTTCTTGTAGCTCGAAGGCAGCTTGAAATCCAGCTCCAGTGCGGGCTCGAGCTCCTCTTCCTGCCGATCTTCGGGAAGCACTACCTCCACGCGGTAGGGCAGCTCCTTTATCCTTTTCTCTTGCTCCGCACCATGGTAGACGTTCGCATCGGGGGCCGCCGCCTTTCTCTTCTCCGTTCTCTCATCCGTTCCCAGGGGCTTCAGGGCGGTAATGGTGGCCTTCTTTTCAGAGGGCAGGGGTTTCATCCGGGGCATGTCACCCTTTATAGGCTTCATCTGCGGCAGCCTTTTCCCGGCGGAAACCGGTTTCATGGTGGCCCTCATGGTGGCTCTGCCCTTCGTCGAGGCATCTGCTTTGGTTCCCCCTGGTTTCCCGGAAAGGGAGAACAGATCGTCCATGGCCGTTTTCCTGTCACCTGCATCGTAGGAATCCAATTCCTTCCAGAAGTCATCCCCTGAAGCCTTCCTGTATCTCCCGTCCTCGGCATCCCTCGTCTCGAGAGCACCGGATTCGTCACTCCCGGGATATTCTTCCCCCAGATCCTCCTCGGCCTCCAGCTCGGGCAGATAATACTGTTCCTCAGGAAGTGGAACCTCACCTTCCGTCTCGGGTTCGATGCCGTCGAAATACGAAAGGTCTTCCTCTGAAAAGTCGGCGTCAACAATAACATCGCCGCCGTTGTGACCCGTTTTCTTTTCACGGTAGATGTCTTCCGCGGTCCGAGGTGTCTTTGTCTTCTTCCCCTTTGTCCGAAGTCCCATTTCGCCCGATAGATAGTCGAAGGATTTCTCCTCCTCTTTCTCCTTCTTTCTCTCGGGAGGCTCCTTCACCTTTTCCTGGGCCTTGTACCTGGGCTCTCGAAACACCCTCTCGAGGTTTCTCTTCTCCTGCCGCCTCCTCCTGACCTTGATCACTATCATGATGACCAGAAGCATTATTACTGCAGCTGCGATGATCATCCATAATAACTTTCCCGTGATGCCCTCGCCTTCCTCCTCCGGATGATCCTTGGGGTCCGTGGGGTCCGTGCCGGCGTAGAACTCCTCGAGATTCGTATAGCCGTCGGAATCACGATCCAGGTGGCTGTCCTGTTCTCTGGGGTTGAAACCCATGCGTATCTCGTAGCGGTTGTTCATCCGGTCACTGTCGTAATCCAAATCCGGATTTATGTTAGAAGCGGTCACGGTGAGGGAATCCTTGGCCCATTCACCGTTGTCGTCCTCTATGCGCAGATGCACCTCGTACTCCCCGTCCAACTCGATCTCGTAGTTCAGTTCCCGGTCAGTGGATGTGGGATCGTTGAAATCCGGGATGCCGCTCCCCTCGAGAACACACCATCGGTACTTCATGGTCTCCTCGTCCACCCCCGTGTCCTTGATCTTCCCCGCAAGGACCAGTGTACCGTTGTCCGTGATGGTGACATCGCTGCCGAGTTCCAGTGTCGGCGGTACGTTCTTGACGTATATCAGAATGTCCGAACCCGCCGTATCCTCGTTATCGTCATCCCTCACTATGAGATCCACCCGGTAGGCCTCGTCGGCCGATTTCATGAATGTATGGGCTACCTCCTTTCCGAATTCGAAATCCCCATCCCCGAAGTTCCAGGTGAAATTCAAGATGCCCAGGTCTCCGGCCACGTCGTCCGCATCGGCCAGAAAATCCACACGGTCACCCTCCTCGATCTCGAATGCCTCCGTTCGGGCGGCCCCCTGGTG
>CAYRFL010000212.1:0-3077 GCA_964423515.1 uncultured archaeon | reverse complement strand
GAGCGGGATGCCAGGAGGTCCGCAAGGTCGGCCGTTCCTGTCTCTTCGTCCTCCCCGGACATCTTCCAGAACAGGATGCCGCCGATTATTATGAGGGCCGCCAGTGATACGGCCGTGATCTTGGTGGTCTTGCTTTTATCCGTCATTTGAAAACCCCAATGGTTCGATATGATCGTCCTGGAACATTATCATCACGGTGTTATATATATTTTTATAACCGTTGATTGACGGTGCGATTATCAATTATCGATCGGAAATCGATTGGTAGGGATATCCGGAGCAGTATGACAGCATCCCGAAGTCATTCTTCTCCCTGGAATTAATCGTTAGAATAACAACGCAATCTTTTAGTATTACTACAATTTATGCCCGGGTATCGAGAAATAGAGGTGTTATTATGACCTATCCACCGCCATACGGCCAGGGAGCTCAGCCACAATACGGACAGACCCCGCCTGCGGGGCAGCCCCAGCAGGAACAATATCCCGCACCGGCTCAGCCCCAGGCAGACCAGTATCCTCCACCCGCATACGGCGGAGGCGCCCCCGGAGGGGCTCCCACCGAACAGTATCCTCCTGCAGGTCAACCGCAACCAGGCCAGTATCCTCCAGCGGGCCAACAACCTCAGGTCCCCGGCGCCGCACCACCGGCCCAGCCGGCCGGACCGGGAAAGCAGGGGGAGCAGCGAAGCCCTATCGTATGGGCGCTGTTGTGCTTGCTCGGTATACCGATGTTGCTATGGCTATTCAAGGTATGGACCGAGGTGAAGGAGTACAAGAACGACGAGAGCATAAATCCCGTAGTGAAGGTGATATTCAGTTGCATTCCGGTTCTGAACTTCCTTACTGCCCTAGACCTCTATAAACATATTCTTGAAATGCAGAGATCGGCCAATGTTAAAAAGGATGAACATGTGAATCCGGTACTCATGATGATACTGACAGTATGTATACCCATCGTTGGGGTGTTTCTTGCCCAGGCCAAGCTGAACCAGATTTGGGTCAACCTCGGCCAGAAGCGCATGAAGGACAAGTTTGGCAAGAAGCTGACAAAGGCGGTGGCTGATGCAGCGGGCGACGCCGTGGAGGATGCAACGGGTTCGGATGCTCTGGGCGACTATGTGGAGGACCATACCAAGCACGGGCTAAAGGACCAGCAGAAGAGCCACAAGCCCAAACACCAGCCCGATCAGTACCCACCGCAGGGACAGCCCCAGGCAGGCCAGTACCCGCCTCAGGGCCAGGCTCAGCCTGGTCAGTATCCCCCACCGGGTCAACCACAGGCGGGACAACATTCTCCGCCGTACGGTTCCCCCGCACCCGGAGGAGCGCCTGCACAGGGCCAATACCCGTCTCAGCCCCAGGGAGGACAGGCCCCTGCCGGGGCCCAGCAGCCGGGCCAGTGGCCGCCTCCGCCATATTGATGTGAGTGGATGGAATAATAGGCCGTTACTATGGCTTTGAATTGGGAATGAGAAAACCCGGTCAAGCTATTCGACAATGATTTAAGCGGGCTCGATAGCGGGGAGGGGGTGCTGGGGTGGAGTATGCGCACGCGAGCCCGCTACAAATGTATAATAATGGTTATGGATTGAACATTTATGAGGGCGACAGCCCTCGGGGGAGGCGATAGCCGACCGTGCATAAACAAGTATTTACATTCCCAATCACATGTAATTATCTGCCCATAGGAAATTACACTATATGTCAAATGAAGAGGAACAAAAGACCGGGGAGGCAAGGTGTAAGGATGAGGAAGTATCATTTAATCATTGTACTCGTCATTGTATCTGTGGTTGTATTTACGGTTGCATCGCTGATCATTCGATACTCGGAAAGAGATGATGGAACCAATGAACCCAAACAGCATATTGAACCCAGCACCATATACATAGATCGGGCTTGGGGATATGTGAATTCTACCGATAATGGATCGATAACGGACCTGAAATTATACCTGAAAGCAAAAATTTATGGGGGACGCGAACATAAAATCGATATTGTGAATGACCTAAAAATTCGGATGACCTGGACCGACAACGAACCGACAGGAGCAGTCTATGGAGATGCTGTTCTCGTGGAAGCGAACAACTCAGCCATTGCGATAGATAAATATGTAAATACATTCTGGGTGGAATCCGATGATTATTCACATGGGTATTTACCCGAAAAAATGGTAATGGACAAGGATTCTACTGTTATTATACATATTTCCACATGGGAGCTGTTACAACCTCCGGCGAGTGCATATCTGGATGCGGATGGAGGTTTGGATCCATTATCCAATTTGTTAATTGAATTGCATCCCGAATCGGTTTTTGCTCCCACATTATTTTCCTCTAAACTTCCTTCTGAATTTCCGTCAGAAGGGGGATGGGTCGAGTTTTATTAATATTCTTCAAATGAATGATCCAACCTTTATGAATAATGCTTCTGAGGATGCCGTCCCAAGCCCCCACCCAAATTCCTCCGCTGGCTCGCCCCGCTCCCCGGCTCGCCTGCTCGGAATTTTTCAGTAATTATGATAATCGCCATATCATGCACTTTATAATCATCTTGGGTCATACCAACAAATGCAAATGGAATCGAAGATCGAGGGTATAACTCTGACGAGTGCGTGCAATCACTTCGCTCGCACGCACTCGATACACTCTACGTTATAACATATCCGTCGCCGTCGTATATTCTACTCCATCGTAAAGAGCGCCGCGAATACCTTGCAGTCCCCCACCAGGTTCTTCTTGAGGATGTACTCGTTCGGTGCGTGTGCCTGTTCCTCTATGGTGCTCCAGACGGCGGCGTTGTAACCGGCACGCCGGAATATGGCGGCGCAGGTCCCGCCTCCGATCCCTCCCGCCTTTGGCTTGACGTCGTACACCTTCTTTATAGCTTTGCTCAATCTCTCCACCACGGGGGCATCCGCCGGCGTGGGCGGTGCGGCACGGTCGTAGTTCTCCCGCTGGAAGGTTATGGTGACGCCCGTCTCGGCCTCAACCTCCCTGGCTACTGCTTCGAGATCGCGGAGGGCATCCTCCGGGTCGTAGCGCGGCAGTATCCTCATGTCGAAATAGGAGACGT
>CAYRFL010000211.1:934-3198 GCA_964423515.1 uncultured archaeon | reverse complement strand
ACAGTGCTTCATAGATTCACTTGAACGCTCGGCAGGTATGCCTACGGGTTGCGTAAGCCATACCGGCCCGCCTAATATCCCTCAATCCACGATCTCCAGCTCCAGCCGGTTCCCCACGCTGTCGTAGGCGGCTATGGATCCCTCCGTGAAGGGATAACCGATGATGAGGTTCTTCACGAACAGCGTGAACGAGTGTATGTCCGCCTTGGAGGGTATCGCCGCGCCGCTGGGATGCGAGTGAACGAAGCCGTCCACGCTTATCCTCGAACCCGCCGAGTCGTACTTGGAGAACAGCACCGAGTTCCTGTTCACCGACGAGCTGTAAAGAAGCTCCAGGTCGGAAAGCACGCCGTCCTTGCCGACCAGCGCCGCGCCGAACTCGTTGGGATAGGAATCCTTGGCATAGGCTATTATTTTCCGCAGGCAGTCCCTCGATAGGCGAACAGGCGCGGTCCTTTGGAACATCTGTCCCAGCTCCCTGTCCTCCCGCAGCCACTCCTGCGTCATGGCCTCCTCCTTCATTATGGCAAAGAGTTCCGGGTACTGCTTCACCGGAAGGGACAAGGCGATATCGCGAAGGAAACGCCTGCCCTTTCGCTTCTTGCCGATACGGAAGGCCACCGACATCTTTCCGATCATCGCCTCCGTATACCCCCGGACGTCGTTCTTCCTCTCGAACTCCTTCCCGGCGCGCTTGAAGCACTTTGCGCTCTTCCGATACTCGTTCTTTGCCAGCAGAGCCCATCCCAGGGAGATCCTTGCCGATGCCAGGGGAAGCGGGAGGTCCAATCCCTCCAGGAGCCCCACTGCCGCGGCGGCAGCCCCCAATGCCTTCTCCCCGTCACCCCTGGTCCGGGCTGCCTCGGACAGCGTCACCAGCGCCTGTGCAGTGTCCTTCTGATCTCCGCATACAATAAAGTCCCTGGCCGCCCGCTCCGCCATCTCCAGGGTCCTCTCCGGCATGAACGAGAGGGAGTGCTGCGCCGCAATGAGGGTCGCCGATGCTATGAAGTAGAGGTCAGGTACCGGTATGTCGGCCGTCGGGCAAGAGTCATCGATATCTTCGGAATCACCGGAATCACCGGAATCACCGGAATCAACGGAGTCGCCGGAGCAGCCGATATCGAACCTTTTCCTCAGTCCGTCATACAGTTCAAGCGCCTTCTCGTCCTCTCCGGCGGCGGAAAGTATCATGATCCTCAGGAAAAGGTAATGCGATAGCGCCTGCCACCTGTCCTCACCTGCCTTTGCACCATCATTTCCCCCGTCGTCCCCTTCATCCATGTCCCGGTTCGGGTACAGGATCTCGCTCATCTGGAGGAGCGATCTGAGGGTGTCCTCCCTGTAGGCCGGGTCCTCGGTGAAGTACAGCGAGATGGAGCTTTCGAGCAAAAAGGAAAAGCCCAGCCTTTGAGAGAGGGCGGCGTGAATCGGATCGTCGAGGCGGAGGGGCAGTTCCCTGTTTCCGCTGCCGATGGTCACGTGACGTCTGCCCTTCCTCATTCTGCCCGCCCCCTTGGGAAGGAGCCTCAGATATGCCTTCATGAACTCCCCGTCGACCTCCTTTCGGCTCTTCCTGCTCTTCCTGGTGAACAGGGTAAGCGTGATGGCCTCCCTGTAGGCTGCCAGCACCATGAAGTGCATGACGGGAAAACTATCGGTATCCAGCCTTCCGAGCAGACTGCCGGCGAGGTCCCGAACATCGCACCCGCAGGATTGGGCGAGGGTGAGAAGGAGATATACGTGGGGATGACACCTTTGGTCGGATAGGTCCATGGAATCCAGGGTCTTCCCGATATAGCGCCTGATGGCCTTCAGCTGGGAGCCGAACTTTTTCCGTGCGCTTTCATCCGAGAGGAGCGATCCCAGAGCCTCCTTCACCGAATGTCCGGTCAGGCCCCCTCCGTGAAGATCGATGGTGGGTGGTGCCTGTATGTCAAAACCCGACTTTCGTGCGCACTCGCTGAGAATAGTGAGTTGAGAGAAAAGGGTTTCGCCTTGCCGTATTTCCCGTAGTGACGAGAGAAAATTTCGCAATTCGCGCGTCGGCTTTCGCTTGTCCGCCATCGCTTCGGTAAAGAGCGAATGCCGATAAAAAGATGTTGGCGCCGTTTCGTTGCTTTCCACCGTGGCACTGTCGTTTCCCGTGTTCTCGTCGTTCTCGAAATAACCGATACAATCCATGATGAGGCGCGTATCGAGGGCGGCTCCCATTGCATTCCGGCGCCCATTACATTCCGGTGCATCAAGATGCACCTGCACCT
>CAYRFL010000211.1:0-924 GCA_964423515.1 uncultured archaeon | reverse complement strand
TCGCAAACCAAGGTTTCCTACAGGCGTACCTACGGCACACCTGAGCCCTCTGTTAGTGAACCTACGGGCGGCCGGCAGGCATTGGCCGCCCTCGCTAGAGTCCTACAAAACAGATATGAGAAACAAGGGTCGGCGAGAGCCGACCCGTGGGGCCGGTTACCCGGCCCCCATATGTTATTATACATCTCATTGATTTAGTGGCGGGCTCGTATTCGCCTACACCACCCCTGCTCCCCACCCCGGCTACCGAGCCCGCGCTACATGTTTTCGAATGGTTGAATTGGATTCTATGGATCAGACCACCTTTCATAATGTAAAAAACCAAAACATCAGAACGCCTTTAATGGCATATTTATCATGAGAAAACACAGCCGTCTGAACTGGGTATTCTTTTACTGAAACCAAAATTTATATATGACTATAACTGTTATCGAACCCTGTATACTTCAGTAACTCTTTTGGGGATGAGAACATGCTTGAGGAGATCACTCAGATTATGAACCTCCAGATATATACGGACAAGGGAGCCTTCCTAGGGGTCGTGGACAACGTCCAGATGGACCTCGAGACAAATGACCTCAGTGCGCTTTTCGTCGAGACTCCGAATCCCTCGCTGGTCGAGGGTTCGCGATCGGTGCTCGTTCCGTTCAGATGGGTCCAGAGCGTGGGGGACATCGTCATGCTGAGGTATTTCCCGGGGCGGATCGGAATGTCCCCGGAAGAGCGGCAGGCAATGCTGTTCGAGAGAGAGGGTATCCCCGAGTTCGAGGATTGAAGTACCCTGCTCGAAATTCCTGCGAGCTTCCGTTTTCTTTTCTGACGGCGATATTTGTTACTTCCTATAGAGACCATCCTCTTTTCATCTTCTTGGAATTTCAAACTAGCCAGTCGTTTACTCCTTTATATAGGCTCAGTTCCTGCTTT
>CAYRFL010000210.1:0-3249 GCA_964423515.1 uncultured archaeon | reverse complement strand
TACTCGCTGGAGGAACCGATATTTCCGAACTCGGATGTCGTGTTCGAGATATCGATCATCGGGGGAACACCGACGGACTATCAGGTGGCGATGTGGGGAGATGTGTTGGCGTAATCTGGAAGCCATAATAGATGGAATAAGAGGTGACGATCCATGAGTTTAAATATGTCTATGAAGAGAAGAAATAGTTATTTGTTGAAAGATAAAATTAATATGATAAACTACAATTTCAAGGAACTGGGGTCAATGAAATCTACTAGGAGTTCCTCTGAAGGGAATTCAGGAACGAGGGGTTCAACAGGAGATCAACCGGTTCCCCCCGAAGAAGGTACAAGGTCAGCTGGAGAAGAAAATACTAATGGAGGAGAAGTTGAATGGTGGGTAGTAGTATTTGTATACGATCTTAATAACCGTTTAGTATCACAAAGGCTTAATGGAGATCAGTATTTAGATAAAATACGTGCGTCTTCACTTCATGAAGATTATAATAAAATTGAGCCGGGAAAGTTAGATACATCCGGAAAGATTTGGATGAAGATTAAGCGAAGGGGTGATGTACAACTCAGAATAGATTGGTCCGATAATAGAAATACATCTTATATTGAAAGAACAATTACCGATCGTGAAATAGTGAAAGAATTTGTGTGTATTCGATTAAAGGAGAATGATCAACTGGAATATATTCCATGGCCAAATCGTCCATTTTATTGGATAACAGCATTTGTCTACGATCATAATGGTTATATATTATCACGAAGCCAATATGTTCAAAAATTGAGTTGTTGGGAATACGGTGTCGCTAATAGAAGCAATGCAGGTTTAGATAATAATGGAAAAATCTGGAATAAGATTATTCCAGCAGAAGAAGTACGATTAAAAGCTGCTTGGTCCGATCGATCGTCTAATAGCGAGATAATCAAGAATTTCATAACTACAGGAAGAAATCAAATTTGGTATATCCAAGTAAATGAAGATAGAACATTGACCGAATTAAACCAACCGCCGGAACCACATGAAGAACAGGAAGAGCAGGAAGAACCAGAACATAGAGACTATTGGATAACGGCAAGGGTAATATACAGAGACTATTATTCTTGGGGATCAACAGCAAATTTAGTTCCTTGGAGAATTAAGGTGGAAATAATTGATGGATTTCCTGGTTGGGAAGGTGGTAGGCAAGGTCCATGGGAACGCCGAAATCAAATAGGAGGAAGGTATAATGGAGCACCATGGTATGATCAATGGGTAACTATAAGAGTTAGAGATACTGTAAAATTAAGACTAACGGATGATAACGGATATGAAGCCGAGCGTACATTTACGCCACCAAGTTCGGGTGATTATCATGGATGGCGAGTAAAATGGGGGGAAGCTCCGGATGAATGGCCTTGGGAGGCATAACTCTCCTAATGAGCATAAATAGTCACATTGATAGTCTGTAAGAAGGTGCACTATGAAGGAACGATTCGGTCAGAAAAATGCGTGTGCCTATTTGATGATGTTTGTATTATTAGGTTCATCTTTCAGTTTATTTGAAAGCTGTCTTTTTAATAACGATAGGGATGAAAGTCATATTCATCCATATCCATCCAACCCAACATTGATAGACGTAACTCGAAACAGTTCATGGAATGTTCAAGTAGCGGATCCTCTTGTCACACCTTATCATAGTTCGATCGGAATCGATAACGAGAATAATCCATGTATCGCATATTGGGGCGAGGACGGGACCTTGAGATTGGCCCGCTACACGAATTATCAATGGACAAGCGAGATTGTTGACTCGAGTGAGTTAGCCGAGAATGGTACTATCTCATTGGCCATGGATTCAAACGGACGACCCCATATCTGCTACGAGGATGGCTGGCCGAGGTATGATTCGAAATATGCCCGTTATAATGGAATGGAATGGGAAGTTGAAGTGATCGATTCACAGGATTACGTATATTGTCAAGCCATTACTATCGATTCAAATGATAATCCTCACGTCTTTTATAGTCATTATCGTGAAAATGATCCCTCCGCACCATATTTAAAATATGCATATCGTGACAATACCAGGTGGAATATCGAGACGATAAATACATCCTATTATACAGGGGGATCGATTGCGTTGAACTCAGATGGGCATCCATACATTGTTCATAACGCAGATGAATCAAATCTGAATTTGACCTATTGGAATGGGACCGGATGGACCAGTGAATCTATTGATAGAGTTGTCTCTTATGGTGTAAGTATTTCGATGAAAAACGATGATACTCCTTATCTTGCTTACAGAAGCGAAGATGGCCTGATATGTGCATATAGATATGAACAACAGTGGAAAAGGGAGGTGATCGACAATCTCGGTGAAAAGGGCGGCTTTGATGTCGATATAGAATTGAATTCAATAAATGAACCAAGTATATGTTATTATTATAATGATGATTATAAATGGCTCGAAGGAAGATTGAAATATGCTCATCGGAATGGCGGCCATTGGGAAGTTGAGACAATAATTGATGAGGAGGTTAATCCCTACTCTTCATTAGCCATTGATGGAAATGATCAACCCCACGTCTCATTCACTTTAAGAGGTTATAACAGTCAAGGATTGAGATATGCCAAAAGGATATCGGAGTCTGTGAATGATATTCCTATCATTGAGGACGATTTGAGCGAGGAAGATCCTACAACGGGAGACTTTTTCTCTTTAAATGTAAAGATAAGTGAAAATATAAGTGCACAAGATGTTGTAGCATATTGTATATTTAAACCCCGTAATTATTACAATGCTTCCATGGTTTTGAACAATGAGGAGTTTTGGGAGATTGATATAGGTATTCCCCCCAACGCAAAATACTTCTATTATCATTTCATGGTAATCGATGATACGGGAAATCATTTTACTACACCCATTACAAAACTCGATGTTATTGATAATGACAAACCTATCGTGGAAGCAGGTGAGGACCAGACAATCGAAATGGGCGAAACAGCGACATTTAATGGTACGAATATCTCGGACAACGTCATAATCTATTATGGTTACTGGACATTTGTTTATGACGGAGAGGAACAGAAAATATACGACGACGTTGTGGAATTTACATTCGAGATTCCCGGAAAGTACAATATTTCTTACTTCATATTCGATTTGGGGGGCAACAATGGTTCGGATAACCTGACATTAACAGTTTTGGAAAATGATACCGACAACGACGGCTACAACGACACATACGAGAACGAATCGGGCAGCGACCCATA
>CAYRFL010000209.1:0-3273 GCA_964423515.1 uncultured archaeon | reverse complement strand
CTGGTCGCCGTATCATACGATGACAGGTGGACGCACACAAGGAGGACCAGCAGCAGCATTATTGTCACAAATCGCATTACCGTCATAGGTATCCGTATGTGGTATCACACTCAGCTCGGGGGCTCCGGCAGCTCGTCGAGTTCGTCGAAGTCGAACAGGCCATCGTCATCTTCATCGATCTCGGGCGGCGAAGGTGCTTCCCCCGGATCATGGATTGCGGAGCCGGGAGGTTCGGATTCGAGGTCTTCCATGAGGTCGTCGATGGAATCCAGATCCAGATCCAGCTCGTCTTCGCCCCCGCCTTCACCGGTTCCATCGGGGCCGGGCTCATCGGGAAGGTCGAAATCCTCACCGTCCGCATACTCCATCATTTCATCCTCACCTTCGTCCTCCTCATAACCGATTCCGGTTTTTTCAGTTTCCACCATGGGTTCAAGCCTTCCCTCACCTTCATCATCACCCCCGAAATCCCCCTCGAATTCCTCCTCGTAATCGATTTCCCCCTCATCATCCTCATCATCCTCATCATCCCCATCATCCCCATCATCCCCATCATCCTCGTCATTCCCTCCATCCGCCTCATCACCATGGTCTGTTACATCCATGTCTTCGACATCCCCTCCCGCCTCGATGTTTTCCTCATTGGTGTGGAACGCTACTTTCCCGCCTTTCTCCTCGGCCATCTCTTCCATCTCCTCCTCCGGGACCTGTTCCGAAACTTCGGGTGCCGTCCCTGTCTCACTCTCGCCCGGTGGGGTCGGGGCGACTGGTAGAACTGGCGGCATGTTGAAATAATCTCTGGGCGGCCAGTCCCGGTAGTCCCGCTTCTTGTGCTTTTTATCCTTCTTCATCTTCTTTCTCTTCTTGTCGTACAGGTCCCGCAGCTTGTAGCACTCCTTGAGATTGATCATGCCGGAACCCACGAGAATATCGCCCCGGGAAGCCCAGAACCTATCGAGGCGCTTCCTGTCCTTTGCCTTTTTCAGACCGTTCTTCGTAACGTGATACTTGTAGAACTGGCGGGACTGCGACAGTATCAGTATCGCAACCAGTATGGGGCTGGAAAGGCCCAGGACCTCGAGGAAGTTGAAGACGTACTTGGTGGGCAGCTTGTAGCTGAACAGCCTGATCCAGCCGGCGTCAGCGTCAGTGGGATGCCTGTCGTCCTCATCGTCGATCCCGTCGTTATCATCATCCCCGTCGGCATTGTTTCCGACACCGTCGCCGTCGCTATCCTTCCATTCCTGCGGGTCCTCGGAGAACAGCAGCGACCGGTTGGAGCCGTATGAATCATGGCTGTAGCCCTCGGGCTCATCCAAATCCGGGGTCCCGTCGTTATCGTCGTCCGTATCTACCCGGTTCCCTATCCCGTCACCGTCGCTATCCGTCCACTCTGCGGGGTCGTACGGGAAGGCATCGAAGGGATTCTCCACACCATCGCCATCGATGTCCACATCGGTATTGTCACCTACGCCGTCGCCGTCCGTATCGTTTATCTCTCGGGGATTCAGGGAGAACAGGTCCCGGTCGTCGGTTATGTTATCGCCGTCATCATCCGGGTCCTCATTATCCCCTGTTCCGTCGCCGTCCGTGTCCATCCACTCCCCGGCATCCAGCGGGAAGCTGTCCGCAGTATCCGGAAAACCGTCGTTGTCGTCGTCGGGATCGTTCGAGTCGGGGAGCATGTCACCGTCGTGGTCATCCGGGGTGCGGGTCGCGTTCTTAGGATCGCTGCCGGAATCTTCTTCGAGTACGTCCAGGTATCCGTCGTTGTCGTCGTCCGAATCTACGTTATCCCCGAGTCCGTCGCCATCCGTGTCCCTCCATTCGTCCTTGTCGTAGGGAAAATCGTCACCCGTATCGTTGACGCCGTCGCCGTCGTCATCGTAATCGGGTCTGTACCAGTCGCTGACGTTGCCCCCGCAGGTCAGATGGTCGTTGTCTCCAAGACCGTCACCGTCGAAATCGGCCCACTGGGTACCGTTCAGCGGAAAGCTGTCCGCAGTATCGGGTACAAGATCGTTATCGTCGTCCGTGTCCACCGAGTCCGGGACCAGATCGGCGTCGGTATCCTTCGGGCCGGAAGAAACGTCGCCCGGATCGCTCTTCTCCGCCGTTTCGAGGAGATCGGAATAACCGTCGTTATCGTCGTCGGTATCGGCATTGTCTCCAACGCCGTCGCCATCGGTGTCCTTCCATTCATTTGGGTTCTCCGGATATTCATCGTCCTCATCCGCCACCTCGTCGTTATCGTCGTCAGGATCGGCATTGTCGCCCAACCCGTCGCCGTCGAAATCCCTGTGCTCGGAGGCATCCAGCGGGAAGGCATCGTTCTCGTTGCGAACCCCGTCGTCGTCCTTGTCGGGATCCCGGGAATCCGGTAGTCCGTCGCCGTCGCTGTCCACCGGCGTATCCGTTCCGTTGAACGGATCCGTTCCCACGCTCATCTCCATGAGGTCCGTGATATTGTCGTTGTCATCATCCTCGTCCTTGTTGTCGCCTATGCCGTCGCCGTCCCAGTCGCTCCATTCAGTTGGATCGTTTGGCATCACATCGCTGTTGTCTCCGTGGCCGTCACCGTCGGTATCGTTCCATTCCGTCTCGTCGAAGGGGAATGCATCGCTGTTGTCGCCATACGTGTCGTTATCCGAATCCATCCATTCGAACGGGTTGTCAATGAACAGGTCCGAGTTGTCCCCGTGGCCATCGCCATCGGTGTCATTCCATTCGCTGCCGTTGTACGGAAAGGCGTCGCCGTTGTCGCCGTAGCCGTCATTATCGGAGTCCCACCATTCCATCGGATTGTCGGTGAATCTATCGGAGTTATCACCGTGGCCGTCACCGTCGGTATCGTTCCATTCCGTCTCGTCGAAGGGGAATGCATCGCTGTTGTCGCCATACGTGTCGTTATCCGAATCCATCCATTCGAACGGGTTGTCAATGAACAGGTCCGAGTTATCCCCGTGGCCGTCGCCGTCCGTGTCATTCCATTCAGTACCGTTGTACGGGAAGGCATCACGGTTATCCCCATAGCCGTCGCTGTCGCTGTCGATCCATTCCAGGGAATCGTTCGGGAACTCGTCGCTGTTGTCGCCGTGACCGTCATAGTCGGTATCCTGCCATTCCGTCCCGTTCTGCGGGAAGGCGTCACGGTTATCGCCTACACCATCGCCGTCCGAGTCCAACCATTCGAACGGGTCCGAAGGGAAAATATCGCTGTTGTCACCGTGACCGTCGTAATCCGTATCGTTCCACTCGGAGGCGTTGTGCGGG
>CAYRFL010000208.1:0-3444 GCA_964423515.1 uncultured archaeon | reverse complement strand
GTTCCGCCACACCCTCCACTCAAATCTGTACGCTCGTTGGGAATTCCCCCCTGTCATCGGGAACATCGTGTTCCCTCGATCAGAGACGTATGTCGAATGACGCAGGGGGGAAAGGGTCATTATTAAATCTTAACCATCTCTAAGAGGCTCCACACTTTCTATTAGAGGTTCATTTTCAAGCTGTTCAATATAATAATTCTCTCTTTGGCTAGGAACAAAGATGACATCCTTAGTAACATTACCTGTATAATTGCCCCACCTCATTACCAACTTATATTTGTTACCGATCTTATATGCCTCGGTTTTATTTATTCCGTTGTTTATGAACCTAACGTCTATGCTAGAATAAGTGTAAGCGTCTTCAATTACAGATTCATTTTTTAAGGAATCAATATAATCATTTACATGCGTTACTGGTATATGAATGGCGATGCAGTTCAAATTCGAATCGCGGTAATATTCTGTAAAACCACTAATACTATAATTATTAAAAATATACATATGTGATGATATATTTACATCATCATTAAATATAACAAGAATCATACAATTATACTCTTCCGACTCTTCTATATTGTCCTCTTCTACACACCCCAATGAAAAAAGTAAAGTGATAATTGATAAGGCAATGATTATTTTTCTTCTCATAAATATCCCTCACCACAAGTATATCTCACCAGGGATTTGATCATTCATCCATGGAGTCATCTCATCATAAGGACCGTGATCTATCAAATCATGTTCTATCCAGTCGTCACCATGACAATCATCCATACAATATTTCCAGCTCATATAATGCGCTTCTTCAATAGATATGTGTCCATTATTATTGCATTCTTTATATTTATCTGCTGTTTCGTGTTCCCAATCGAATGGCCCGGAACTATAATCGGCATCAATGTATGATGCCCCGGAAAGATAATCATGGAAATAATATCTACTCCCATAACTAGTGTGGGTGCTATCTTGAGATGAAAGGATCAACCTATTCTTACCTTTACACTCTGTAATGACACTCCCCGATTTACACGCCGAGACTACTACCGTAGTGTAACAATTTGGTCCATCATCGTAGAATTTATTAATTCTATGATCCAGGGAAGAATAATAATAGTCGCCATCCCCGGTTTCGGTTTCAAAGGTACCTTTTCCTCCGTGATCCCTGAAATAAATAAAAATAATTGCATTATCGCCGATCCCTTTATCCAAATCCTTTAACGCTTTCGTGATTCCATCATCATCCGTACCATACGAGGTATCGACCCAATCTTCATCCGGGTCATTTTTCTTATTTCTGTCCCCGCTAGAATCCGTTGTCCAATCGACATCAATTTTATTCCTATTGTCACGCCCCGGATCACCCGTTGTTTTGGCAATTGCCATAATGTGACTGTGGTCCGTCCAACCATTATTATATAACAATTCATACATATCCCGGACATCACTTTTAAAATCAAGCCTATCGTCTGAACCCTTGCCATCTTCATCCCAGATTATCGCATCATTGTTCTCGTCCCAATCGCCACCGTCATCATATTTATCATAAGTTTTAACATAATCCCAATCATCATCTATTGTTCCATTTTCTGTGTGTTTTGTTCCGAATGCTGGAGTGACACCTGCCAAAACTTCATCTCCAGCATCAAATATGTTATCATTATTTTTATCCCAGAAAATCGTATCAGCAGAGGAATCCCATCCATTCTTATCATCAACCTTATCAATATAACTCATATTCACCCAATCATCGATCTCGTTCCAAGAAGAAATTGCATACCACCCACCCGGGCTTGTCCCGGCTAATGTTGTATCGGTATCATAATTATACATACCGTCACTCCCCCTTTCATCAGCATTCCCGCAAACCAACAATGCCCATCGTTCATTATGAGTGAATGGATCGATATCCACAACATTAGTCAGGTTGTCATTATCCCAATCCTCATCCGGAGCAAATGCGGCGGCGATGTTCTTGATAAATCTTCCCGCTAGCTGATGGGCAGTTAAAGTCATGTACTTGTTCTTCAATGCAAGGGCGAATCCGTCCCATTTATCATTAGAATAATCTTTCATCGGCAGTTCATCTCTATATCGAACGTCCATTTTTTCAGTTATTAAGCAGTATTTGAAAATGCCCCTGCGTTCCTTTTGGATATGCACAGGATCATCTGATTTATTATTTATGTTGTATATGTCATGTGCCTCTATCCTCGTTAGACTCTTCGAATTACCTACTGTAATATCATCCTCACCCCCACCCAAGCATCCGTCATCCGTAGGAAGCTTGCTTCCGAGGATGCAGGGCAATCTATGATTGACCGGAGTGAAACGGGCATCGATGTGCAATGATAAACAGGCATCGTTGTGCAACGTTATCTCTGCATCGGACATTTACCCAACTCCAGGACCTGAAAATACATTTCGTCTCGTTCTATTAATATTATGTGGTACAATAATTTCAATCGAACGGTAAATTACGACCATTTCGATCAATACTATGCTTAACGGCAATCCAAACCATGCCGCCGTTCCGCTCTATGGCGATCCCATCCCCGCCCGATCACTCCGCCATCCCACCGTCCTCGGCTTCCCCTCTTTCCACTCCATCATCATCCTCCACCACATCTTTCTTGCTTACTTCCACTTCGTCATCGTCCTTCCGATCTCCCCCATCCTCGTCTCCCGTTCTCTCCACCACAGTCAGCAGCTCCGACGGGTCCTCAATTAGCGCCAATATCCTCTTTCTCATCCTGATCGTATCCCGCAGCAGTAGCCTCTGCTGTTTCTTGATGGCATTGACCGGCTTCTCCATGAGCCCGCCGATGTCTCCAAGCAGCTCCGCGCCCGTCCTTGGCGCATCGCCCTTCCCCCCGCTTCTCGCCCGTATCTTCTCGATGTACGAATCGTACCTGCTGCCCCACACCTCCCCCTCGCGGCCGAACAGCGCCAGATACATGTCGATCCTAAGCGTCTGGTAGTACTTGTACCCCGGCGCGCAGGAGCCGTCCCTCTTCATCTCGCGGTCGAACATCTTGTAGCTTCGCTGTATGAACTTCCAGTAGTACTTCTTGAATCTGTAACCCTTCTCCAGGTAGCGCAGCAGTTCGTCCCGGAGCCCAGCCAGCTCCGGAATGGCCAGATGCCTTCTGAGCTCCATGTAGGCTATTTTCTGTATGGGGAAATGGATGTTTAACTCCCGAAGTCCCTTTATGATCCTCGGCATAAGATCCTTCATGGGCTCCAGCACGTTCTCCATCACGTGCTTTCTCAGGAGTTCCGTTCTCTCTTGTCCATCATCCATCCTTTTCAACCGCTCCATTGATTCACTTCTGTACTACCAGCCGTCCCGAAGCAGGGCGGGCATTGCCCTTCTCAGCTGCCGCAGTTCCCCGATCTCGCCCAGAAGGCCCGGGGATGCCAGCAGCCTCAGTACGAGCCCGGCGA
>CAYRFL010000207.1:0-3533 GCA_964423515.1 uncultured archaeon | reverse complement strand
CGTCATCGTATTCTTCATCATCCGCGAAATCATCGTCATAGTCCCCCTCATAGTCCTCGTCGTCATCATAACCATCATCGTCATCGTATTCGTCATCATCCGCGAAATCATCGTCATAACTATCCTCATAGTCCTCGTCGTCATCATAACCATCATCGTCGTAGTGTTCGCCGTCATCCCCAAAATCATCGTTATAGGTATCATTCAGGTAATCGTCACCCTTCCGCCGGGTCCCGGTTCGGACCTTTCTCCGCCGCGGCCGGTCATCCCCTTCGTCCCGGGATGTCCTGGGTGCACGGTCCTGCGACACGCCGGTTCCCGCATCGGAGGACACATCCCCTCTTCTCCTCCGATCCCTTTCTCCGTTCCGTCCTCGACCCTCTCTTCTACCATGTCTCTCACGCGGCTCTCTCCTCGTCTCCCGATTCCGAGCCCCTCCGTCTTTCCGGTCCCTTTTCCTTCCTCTACCCTGAGTATCACTTCGTTCCGGTGTGCTTCGCTCCTGCCTCCTGCGGGGCCGCTTCCTTCCCCGAATCGGCTCGATCCCGGATGTGAAATCGCCCGCCCGCTCCATTTTCGTCGATGGCGAAGCATTCACGGACTCGCTGAAAACGCCATCGTATTTCGTTCCGGTCTTCCTTTCGTTCAGCCCCGCCATGGCCACCGGCCCCTTTCTCTGAGAACTCCCGGTCCCCTCGGATTTCTCCACCTTCCCTCCCTTCGATCTCGCAGGCGCCCCCTTGCCGAAATCCTCAATTTCCCATCTGCTCTTGAGATATGATATCAGAAGGATGCAGAGCACCAGGATTATTGCGACACCGACACCGATCATAACGGCGAAGCTCAACCAGGTGGCACTCGAATCGATCTCCTCCGGGACTACCCGGTCATACCTATCCGGATCGAAGGGATAAAGGTCGATTATGAGGCCGGTGGTGGAATTTACCTCGCTTTTGCCCTTGTTCCAGTTGTCCGGGTACCCGTCCCCGTCGCTGTCGGAGCTGGCTGCGGGATCCTCCGGGAACGCATCCGGTTGATGGGCATCCATTATGTAATCCCCCACTGTCCTGTCCGCCTTCCATGTCTCGTTGTTGTAATTGTCCCCCCAGCCGTCGCCGTCGGTATCGTTCCACTGTGTGGGCTGTGCCGGAAAATGATCCGCTGCCCTGCCGCGGAGATTATCTCCGTAACCGTCCCCGTCCGAGTCTCTCCACTGGTCCTCGTTGTTCGGAAATTCGTCCAGGGTAAGGTTCGAGGTGCTGTGGTTGGCATCCATCCCCTCGTTCCAGCGATCAGGATACCCGTCCCCATCGCCATCCAGGCTTGCCGCGGGATCCCGGGGCAGGTCGTCCTTACAGCTGATGTTCGTGGTGGAGTCCGATGCGGATTTCCCGGCGTTCCATCCGTCCGGGCATCCGTCGCCGTCCGTATCCACGGCGGCAGCAGCATCGGTTGGAAAATCGTCATCGATGTAACCATCCGAATCGGGGTCCAGATCCCATACCCGGGCCCTGTTATCGCTGTTTGCCGTGGCCAATTTCGATTGGGTCGGCGACCATGACACCGAAAGGATGCTCCTGTTGCTGGCAGAGAGCCGGATCACCTCTTCTCCGCTCTCCGCATTCCAGACGATGGCACCACCGTCCGAACCGGCCGCGGCGACGTATCCCCCGTCGGGAGAGAAGACCACGTCCCGAACTTCCGCCCCCTGGCGGATGCTCACTGCGCTCTCTTCACCGTTGGAAGGGTTCCATATCATAACCCTGCCGTCCGAGGAGCTGGACGTTATCCATCCCCCGTCCTTCGACCAGTCCACCCCGGTCACATTGGCTGAATGCTTATCGAACTGCAGATCCAATTGTCCGGTGACGGGCATCCACGTCCTTACCGTTCGGTCCGAGGATCCGGACACCACCCTTGAACCGTCGGGAGACCATGCGACGGAAGAGACGCTCCCTTCATGCTCATCAAACGTCCCAAGTGCCTTACCGGAGGCGGGATTCCAGATCTGGACGGACCCGTTCAGAGATGCCGCCGCGAGCATGGAGGAATCCTGAGACCATGCGACATCGGTAACAGATGCATTATCGCTACGCAGTTCCCTTTCCACCGCACCGGATATGGGATTCCAGATCATGATCAGGCCGTCGTCAGAACCGGATGCAATCTTCTTGCCGTCGAACGACCACGCCACGGCTGTTACCGAATTTCCGTGTCCTGTGAAATTTGCCACGATGCCCCCGGTGTTCATATCCCATATTATAAGGCTCCCGTCCGAAGAGGATGTGATCATTCTATCGCCATTCGATGACCAATCGATCCCGGTGACAACATTGTCGTGTCCGGTGATCATCATAAACGGTTCCGTCAAATCGATAGAGCCTATGGCGGGGTGGCTCGCCAGCGGCAGGCATAGCCACAATAGTATGAAAATGCTGATGGATATCAGTATGGAGCGGTATCTCTCGATGAACCTTCCTCCCGCATGAGAATGAAAGAGTTCTGCACCTTGGCAAGTACGGGACAGCCATGTTTAACACCATATTCAAATTTTTCTTATCAATTTCATGCAGCAAGGTAATAAAAACGGGATTGACGATGCGTCCGAACGAGGTTCTGGCAGCTTTATTTATCTCTCGAACACCGCTTCCGAGGTCGCACCGTGGAAGCGGGGGACCTGTAACGGAACCCGGCAATATCAAGGGAATTGAGCATGATTCGAAGTTTGTTCTATAACGTTTATATCGAATGATGTGAATATGCAGGAACGTATGCTCCGTCCGATATGGTCGGGCGGATGTTGGATGAATCTCGCTACGGGTATTGGAACGTGGCTCGAAAGCGGGGGAATGAGTATGAAAGAAAACATGTCGATTATTATCCGGCTCGTATGTTTCACCATCATGGTATTGATGGTCATCCCGACCCTTGGGACCGGGGTTCCGATGGATGATGAAAAGGAGGATTGCCGAGGCGTAGAAAATGGTTTCGAAGTAATGGAATTCACCCCGGAGATATTGAGGTACTCGCTGGATACCTTTGAAGAATTCCGGAATGCGGAGGCCCAGAGCAGCAACATATCCTTCATCGCCGGGGAGAACGGGGACGGTAGGATCAGACTTTACACTGGATTGGGGGACGTGACCGTAACAGGTCCGTATATCGCAACCCAGCCGGTCTATGCCGAGACCTTCACCATGAGGGCTGGGGCATATCTTCGGGCATCGGGCACCGATACGGTGGAGATATATGCAAGGAACTTCGTGATGATGAAGGGCAGTGTCATGGATCTCCGAGGATCGGAGATGCGGAACTGGGTCGGGCCCATGATGGGGATGACGCACTTCCGTACAACTGGAACGATCAGCAGTACTGGTACGGAGGCGGAGGCGGCGCCGGAGGGGGCGGATACGGTGGAGCGGGAGGTGACGGGGGTAACGGTGGAGGTTCTCAAAGCTACAGGGGAAGAGGAGGAGAAAAGGGGACCGAGAACGGAAATGCAGGAGAATTGGTCATCTCCGCAGGAGGAAGAG
>CAYRFL010000206.1:0-3558 GCA_964423515.1 uncultured archaeon | reverse complement strand
ATGTATGAAGGATGGCACAAGTTTATCGAAAGCAATGTCCTTTCTCCTCGTTTTTCTGATGTTGTCCCTGGGCTTTACCATATTCGCCCAAGAATCAGTCAGCAGCGAGAGAAGGGCCGATGCGGACCTTACCGAGGTCGGCACGGAAACGATTGGCGAAACGAAAACCCGGGGCGACTGGGGCTCGGGCTACGTCTATGCGCTCTTACAGGGCGGATGCATGGGCCAGAGCAACATGTATCGGTACACTATCGACGACAACAAGTGGGATACCATGGCAGCCTACCCCACCAATAGATACCGGACCCGGTGTAACAACAAGATCTGCTACGATGGCGACGATTACATATACGCCGTCCGTGGCAGTGGATCCAGGGAATGGTACAGGTATACCGTCTCCGAGAACAAGTGGGACCGGATCAGCCCGGACCTGCCCAACTCGGCAAGGTACACCCCCGGTCTCACCTACGTCGAGTATGACAACCATCACTACATATACTGGCACCGGGGCGAGTCCTCGTCCAGCTTCTATCGGTTCGACATCGACAATAACCGCTGGGAGACCATGAGCGGCATAAGTACAAGACACTACAGCACGACCATAACCTCTGCGGAGGCATATGTATATATGGTGTATGGCGAGTACAGCAGCAATTTCTACAGGTACGACTGCCGCAACAACCGCTGGGAGGGTCGACAGGGTTTACCCACCAACAGCCGGACAGGGATGACCCTGACCTATGACGGCGCCGACAAGATATGGTACGGATGCAACAGTTACCTGTACCGTTTCAACATCCGCTCCCAGAGCTGGGAGGGAGGCTCCTCCGGCAGGGGACCGATGCCCCGCTGTCAGTTCACCGACATAATGGCTGACGGCCAGGGCCGCATATTCGCTACTCCCTCGGGCTGCTGCTGGTACACCAATTACTACAAGTATGATATCAACTCCAACAACTGGCAGGGCCTGGCGGGCCTCTCCGGTGGAGGGGGATGGGGATTCGGATGGAAGCACGGTAGCTCCCAGGTGATCGTACCCCCCCAGCCCCCCAAATCCGAATACGGCGGTGGTGTCGACTCCCCAACGGAGGAGGTGGAATGCAAGCCGAAGTCCAGCAGCTACTGGACGGGCTATGTGAGGGACTGGTTCGGCAGCTACAGCAAGAACAACAACAACTTCTGCGTGGGCCATTACAGCAATTATGAGAACTACAGGGGATGGACCAAGTTCGATACGAGCGCGGTGCCCGACGGTGCGGCTGTCAAAAGTATTACCCTAAAGTACTACAAGTACAGCGCCAGCTACACGTGGGCCTCCGAGTACACCATACATCATATGGCAAGCGACCCGGTGACCAACAACAACGCCGAGAACCTCTACCAGGATTGCGGCGACGGGAACGCCTACTGCGACAAGACCTATTCCGGCAATTCGGGATGGCACGAATGGAAGCTCAACGAGCAGGCCATTACCGACCTTGAGGGCAAGCTTCTGGACGACTGGTTCGCGGTTGGTTTCTACAACCAGTACTCCAGCGACGGTTATCAATGGATATACGGTTATTCCTCCGGGAACCGTCCCTCCCTCATGGTGAAATACCAGATAACACAGCCCCGTTTCTATGCGGAGACCTTCAAGCAGCCGCTCTTCGGCGACGAAGCCACCGAGTTCGGCGTAGCCTGGAAGAGATCCAGCAGCGATCCCGACAATGCCAGGAACGATAGGATCGATACCGATCCGAGCGTGTTCGATGAGGAATACGAGGCCTTCGACGATACGCGCTGGTGCTGGCGCATGGACACCGATCCCGCCAGGGGCGACAACCTCAACGAGCTGACGCTTCGCCTTGGTCTCGTGGACGTGACCTCCATGACCCTGAACTTCGCGGTCCGGGGATTCGGCGGTGCGGCCAAGGCCGATGCCAAGGACGGTGTTTTCGTAAGCAGGGACCTCGAGGATTGGTACCAGCTCTGGCATTATCAGTATGACAACCAGTTCGACAGCGATTACGTGGAGATCGGCCCTCTCGACCTGTCGGATCCCTTCCCGAACGGGGAAGATCCCTTCGACGAGTCCGGGGACGGAAAGTCCATAATCTACATCAGGTTCGCCCAGTACGGTGACGGAAAGATACCGAATGACGGCATACTCTGGGACGAGTTTTTCTTCGAGTCCAATATCGACTCGTCATATGTATTCGACATACCACGCCTCGAGTATGAGGTCGAGATGAGCGAGGAGGTCATCTTCGCAGAGGGTCAGGCGCCCCCGGGCGATCCGGAATCATCCGAGATAACGCTCACCATATTGGGCGAGGGGGCTAAGCCTCCGGGCGGTGCAGTATTCGCCCTCAAAAAATTGGGCTGCAGGGGAAATGCTGAACTGGTGAGATACGATATCGCCGAGGACAGCTGGGAATCTGTGAGCTCTCTTCCGGCAATGGTGCACGCCTACTCCAATAACAAGATAGCGTACGACGGTGACGATCACATATATGCCCTACGCCAGCAAGGTTCCAACGAGTGGTACAGGTATACCATATCCACCGATTCCTGGGACAAGATGCCCAACACGCCCTCGGGTTCATATTACTCCCCTGGTATCGTGTATGCGAATATCGACGGCCACAATTACATCTACTATCACCGGGGTTACCGTTCCGAGGACTTTTTCCGGTTCGACCTCGATAATGAGAGATGGGACCGGATGGCCTACGGTGCCTACGTTTACTACGAGGGATCCAGCATAGTGTATGCCGACGGTTACGTCTATACCAATTATGGTTACACGAACACCAATTTCTACCGGTACGACTGCCGCAACAACCGCTGGGACAGGATGCCCAATCTTCCGACCTGTTACTACCGGGGGCCCACCTTCACCTACGATGGAGAGGACACCATCTGGTACCAGTGCAGGAAGAGCGTTTACACCTTCAATATCCGCAACCAGCGCTGGACCCACGGTTATCCGAGCATGCCCGCCCCCCGCTGCACCGGGTGCGACATTGTCTGCGATGGGGATAACTTCATTTACGGGATCCCTTCGGGGGACGCCTGGATGAATCCGCCCAGGAACTTCTACCGTTACGATATACAGAACCGTAAATGGGAATCGCTGGCCCAGGTCAGCGGCACCGGCTGGAAGAGGGGGAGCTCGATGGTCTACGTACCCCCGAAGGGAGGGGATACCCCCGCCGGGGAGATGGTACGCTTCAATTACGAGAAAACATCCACTCCGGGACTCGTCATCGACGACGATCCCCAGCTCGATGGCGTCAGCTGGTCCTCGGCTGACGTGAACGAGAACGACATGGTGATGCCCGGGGACCGGTATGAGATATCGTTCAGCGTCTCCTCGGACATCGCCTTCGACGGTAGCATAGGTGACATAACCCTCACCTACCTGTCCTGGGAGGGCGTTCAGGTTGACATGCCCATAGAGCTCCCCGAGCTCTGCGTCAGGGCGCTGACCGAAGTTGTGCTGGAGAACGGTCTCGGGGAGGCTCCGCAGATCGTGGCAAACAACGACGCTCCCGGCTCGCTTCTGGCTTTCAA
>CAYRFL010000205.1:0-3571 GCA_964423515.1 uncultured archaeon | reverse complement strand
TCCATCGTCACCCACACTCATCCGGTGGCCACATGCGGCGCCCGGCTCCAGGCATTCTCCGTTGCGCGTGCGCTATCGCTCGATCGCAACAGGCCCGTGGACGAGAACCGGGAGACATTCCTTCGCAGCCTTGTCGACATCTCGGAGGGATTGGTTGACCCGTTCCCGGAACGGATAGCGATAATACGCGAATTCCTTGAGAATGAGCCGGATGATGATGAGATCGTGGATCGACTGGGCAACAATGTGGTTTCCGTTAACTCGGTTCCCACGGCAATATACTGTGCCCTTCGCAACCTTGATGATTTCCGCCGGGGAGTGTTGATGGCCGTTAACCTTGGGGGAGATACCGATACCATCGGGGCAATGACCGGAGCCATTCTCGGTGCCTACGCCGGAGTCGGTTCCATACCCCTGGAGTGGCTGGGAAAATTGGAGAACGGGACCAAGGGCCGGGACTATATAACAGGTCTGGCCGAGAGACTTTTGGATGTAAAGGGTTGTGTAAAAAAGAACGAAACTATATAAAGAACAAACCTGAATTGGGGTGGCCATGTTGAATATACTCGATAACAGGGCCACAATACCTTACGGCCCCACACCCCATACACTGGTTTCCTACACGGGACCCGTAGGTACTCCCAAGTACCGGGAGGCCAGCGTGGAGATAGGAAAATGGGAGCGGGAACTGGGATTGACCACACGGATATTCCATCCCCTGGTGGACTCTGATTACCGTTTCGACGTCAAGGGCATGGTGGTGCCCCCCGAATCGGAGGCGGAGACCTTCGGCAGGATCCGCTCAACACCCATCGATCCCGGCAACGTGTTGGAGATACTGGAAGAGGTCGAAAGCGCGGGCGGTCTAGACGTCATCGGCCTCTACGGCGTCCAATTCTTCAAGGACAGACGTATAATCGACGTCATCGATAGTCTCGTGCGCATGGGTTCCTACATCATCACGGTTTTCCCCAATCTCGACACTCATGGAGATTCCATCTACCCCGAGATACTGTGCAGGTCGGACAGGATTGTCAAGGTCCCCAAACCCTGCTACGTTTGCGGAAGGCCGGCCCTGAACCTCCAGAGGCTCATAGAGGGTGAGCCAGCGGATTATTCCATAGATCCCTTCGAGATCGTGGGAGGCTCCAGGTTCCTGCCCGTTTGCGACGTTCATGTGCAGCGGCCGGGAGCCCCCTGGGAGGAGTTTTTATCTCCGATCCGGGAGAGGGCCATCAGGGAGAAGATACGCCCCGGAAGCCTCATAGTCCACTCGGGTACCATGCGGACCGGAAAGACCCGCAGGGCGATTCGAGACGTAGAGAGAAGAGCGCCACCGGAAAAGATCCTCTACTTCAAACCACGGGGCGATACCAGGGACGAGGGGAATTTCGATTCAAGGACCATATCCGACCGGGCGAACGAGAAGTTCCTGTGGATAAAGAGGGAGGCCACCTATTTCAACAACTCCGATGCATGGAACTTCTTTGATATGGAGGACGTACAGGCCTCAAGGGCCTTCATGGTCGACGAATGCCAGATACTGAACATGGATTTTCCCGTATTGTTCACCGCTCTCAGGATGGGAGGTCAGAAGGGCATTCCCAAGGACATAGTTTGCGCAGGCATTCCGCTCTCGTACCGGGGCGAAGTGGTGGTCATCCCACCGGACAGACCCGGAGGTATTCCCAAGGGCTCCATGCCGTTCCTCCTCTCCGATGCGACCAGGGTGGATGTGGGTTACGTGAAATGCCAGATGGACGGCGGCAGTTGCGTCAATCGGGGAAACAGGCATCTTCTGGTGCACGACGGAGAGATCGTGACGGATTTCAACCGGAAGTTCGAGCCGGAGGACCTCGTTGGCGACGACAAGTACCGGATATCCTGCATGGAGCATTACCCCGACTTCCAGGGCAAACCGGAATACCTACAAAGGCCGGTCCTGAACCGGTTCTTCAGGAAGAGGAACGAGTACCCCGGGATGTCGGATTAGTTTTTTTGGTGATATCTCGTGATACGCCGGTTCCAGCCGGATGACATGGACCAGATACTGAGGCTTGAGACGGAGTGTTTTCCCAAGGCACCGTATTCCCGGCAGTTGTTCGAGCAAATATACTCAATGGAAGGGACGGAGATATGGGTATTCGAAAGAGATGAAGGTTCCATATGTGATACGGCAAGGGACTATCACGAGATCCCTGTGGAAATAACGGCCCCGGAAGCGAACAAATGTTCCATTGATGATACGGCATTATCCTATGACGAGAAATCTATGGAAAAATCGATCCTGGAAGGGAACGGAACTCCCATCGGATGCAGGACATTGGATCGGAACGGTGGTCCGGGTGATTGCCAAGGAACGGGAAAGGCGGACCGCATCGTCGGGGACATCGCGTTCGAGAAGGGCGGTCACGCGATAACCCTGGCTGTCGCCAGGGATCAAAGGAGGAGCGGGATCGGGACCGCATTACTGAAGCATGCGCTCATGCGTATTACGGGCGGGTTCCTGTATTTCGAGGTACGTACGGGCAATAAGAATGCAAAGAAGCTCTATTCCGGCCTGGATGCAAGATGCGTCGGGATCCGGAGGGGCTATTACCGGGATCCACCGGATGACGCCGAGGTATGGGTGATTCCGAAAGGGAAGGCCCATTCGCGAAGTTGAATCGGTTCTCTCGAGCCTACCGGAACGCATTCCATCCTCCAATTCACGGACGGGATTAACTCTAAGGCTGTCCATAGCGCGTAGAACGGACCCGTGAAGGGGATTGGATGTCAGAACTGATACTGGCATGGAAATGGGTACTCTGTTCGTAAAATGACGATAAAGATTTATATATCCTCGTTCCGTATTACCCCAAAGGATGCTCCGGTCAACGGAGATCGCGAGGAGATGTACTCATGGCACCACCAAAGAAGGGAAAGAAGGGGGAGGGATTCCATTCCGCAGCAGGTCTCATTAGGTATTTCGATGCCGAAGAGGAAACTGCCATAAAGATCGACCCAAGGCTAGTTCTGATAATAACCGCCGCGATAGTTATCATCCTCGAAGTTCTGAATGCTGTAAATCCGATGTAGGACAACCGGCTAACCTCGGCGTGTTTTATAAAAATGTTACTTACCCGTATCGAGAGCCGGAGGTTTCCTGTTGTTCTCGCCGATATTACCCGAATGAGAGATATGGTTCATGTGTAAAGCCGAGCCCTCCTGGCTCGACTTTACCTGGAAGACGGGCCAGCAAGCCTCGTCTTCACCCGAGAAGACGGGATAAAAGTGACTTTCCTACAGATGTACCTAACGGCACACCTGAGCCTTCGATTTCGCAAGCGAAACTCGAAAGATACGCAGAAACCGATCAGAGACCGTCCAGAAGATCGCCCAGCATATCGTCGAGCTCTTTCTCCTTGGACTTGGCGGGATCCGATGCATTGGATGGAGTCTGAGCGACCGGGGTTGACATTGCCGCCGGAGCAGGTGAAGCCGCCGGTGTTGGTGTGGGTGCTGTCGGGGCTGCAGGCAAAGGCGGTGCCGGCGGTGCGGCCGTTGGTGGCGCCGGGTCGGGAGCCAGAGG
>CAYRFL010000204.1:0-3578 GCA_964423515.1 uncultured archaeon | reverse complement strand
ATGTATGAAGGATGGCACAAGTTTATCGAAAGCAATGTCCTTTCTCCTCGTTTTTTTGATGTTGTCCGTGGGCTTTGCGATGTTCGCCCAGGAATTGGTCAACCGCGAGAGAAGGGCCGATGCGGACCTTACCGAGGTCGGCACGGAAACAATTGGCGAAACGAAAACCCGGGGCGACTGGGGTTCGGGGAACATCTACGCCCTGCAGCACGGAGGTTGCTTTGGTTCGACGGGTTTCTTCAAATATTTACCCGACGATAATAAATGGGAGACCGTGGCCAGTTATCCCACGTCGAGGGAGAGAACCCGATGCAACAACAAGATATGCCACGACGGGGACGACACCATCTATTCGATCCGCGGCAGCGGGTCCCGAGAATGGTACAAGTACTCCGTTTCGGAGGACAAGTGGGAACGGGTCAGCCCGGACCTGCCCAATTCAGCCAGATACACGCCCGGCCTCGTCTACGCCGAGTTCGACAACCATCGCTATATCTACTGGCATCGGGGCGAGTCTTCGTCCAGCTTCTACCGGTTCGACCTGGACAACAACCGCTGGGAGACAATGGCCGGGCAGAGCACCAGAAGGTACGGGACCTCCATCGCCTATGCGGAAGGGTACGTGTACCTCAACTATGGCGAGAACAGCAATAATTTCTACAGGTACGACTGTCGGAACAACCGCTGGGAGGGGCGTCAAGGCATGCCGACCAACCACTATTCCGGCATGAAACTGACGTACGACGGCGCCGACAGGATATGGTTCGGGTGCAACAGGTACCTGTACCAGTTCAACATCCGCTCCCAGAACTGGGAGGGAGGCTCCTCCAGCAGGGGACCCCTGCCCCGGTGCCAGTTCACGGACATAATGGCGGACGGCCTGGGCAATATATATGCCACTCCCTCGGGTTGCTGCTGGTACACCAATTACTACAAGTATGATATAAACTCCAACAACTGGCAGGGCCTGGCGGCCATTTCCGGCGGAGGAGGATGGGGATTCGGATGGAAACACGGCAGCTCACAGGTATATGTCCCACCTCAGCCTCCCAAATCCGAGTACGGCGGCGGAGCCGACTCACCAACTGAGGAGGAACGCTGCGAACCGCAGTCCAACAGCTACTGGACCGGCTACATTCGGGACTGGTTCGGCAGCTACAGCAAGAACAACAACAATTTCTGTGTTGGCCATTACAGCAATTACGAATACTACCGCGGCTGGTCGAAGTTCGATATAAGCACAATTCCGGACCAGGCGGTAATCAAGAGCATCTCATTGAACTACTACAAGTACAGTGCAAGCTACACTTATGCATCCGAGTACACCATACATCATATGGCAAGCGATCCGGTGACCAACAACAACGCCCAGAACCTCTATCAGGATTGCGGTGACGGGGACGCCTACTGCGAGAAGACGTACTCGGGAAGCTCTGGATGGCACGAATGGAAGCTCAACGAGCAGGCCCTTACCGACCTTCAGGGCAAGCTCCCGGACGACTGGTTCGCAGTTGGTTTCTACAACCAGTACGGGAGCAACGGCTATCAGTGGATATATGGATATTCCTCGGGTAACCGGCCTTATCTCAAGGTCCAGTATCAACTTGCCATACCCCGGTTCTACAGGGAGACCTTCAAGGAGCCCCTCTTCGGAGATGAGGCCAACCAGTTCGGCGTAGCCTGGAAGAGGTCCAGCAGCGATCCCGACAATGCCAGGAACGATAGGATCGACACCGATCCCGAGGTGTTCGACGAGGAATACGAGGCCTACGACGATACCCAGTTCTGCTGGCGCATGGATACCGATACCGGAAGGGGAGACAACACGAACGAGCTCATCCTAAGGCTGGGCCTCATAGACGTGACGTCCCTCACGGTGAACTTTGCGGTACGGGGTTTCGGAGGCGCGGCCAAGGCCGATGCCGAGGACGGGATATTCGTGAGCCGGGACGGCGAGGACTGGTACCCGCTCTGGCATTATCAGTATGACAACCAGTTCGACAGCGATTACGTGGAGATCGGCCCCCTGGACATTTCGGACCCGTTCCCGGGCGGCGTGGACGCCTTCGACGAGCTAGGTGACGGAACCACCGTGATATACGTCAAGTTCCAGCAGTACGGAGACGGTAAGATACCCGATGACGGCATACTGTGGGACGAGTTCGAGTTCGAGGCAAACATGGAGGCATCGTTCCTGTTCGACATACCCCGCGTGGATGTGGAGGCGGAGATGAGCGACGAGGTCATATTCGCAGAAGGACAGGCCGAGCCAGGCGATCCGGAATCCTCGGAGATAACCATCACGTTGTCCGCTGAGGGCCCCAAGCCCCCGGGCGGTTCCATATTCGCCCTGATCAAGACTGGCTGCAGGGGTAATGGGGAGTTCGTGAAATACGACATCGGGGAAAACAGCTGGGAGGCCATGAGCCGCCTTCCCGGAAGGGTGCGGAATCGGCAGGTCAACAACAAGATCGCCTTCGACGGAGACGATACCATATATGCGATCAGGCAGGAGAGCAGCGGGGACTGGTACAAGTACACTATCTCGACGGATTCCTGGGAAAAGATGAGCCCCAATCTACCATCGGGTTCGTATTACTCCCCCGGTATCGTCTATGCGGAATTCGACGGCCATCACTATATCTACTACCACAGGGGGGATCGGTCCTCCAGTTTCTACAGGTTTGACATTGACCAGGGTAGATGGGAGACCATGAGCGGCCAGTACATCTATAATTACGGGACCACAATAGTTTACGCCGACGGCTATGTATATACCAACTACGGTTACCGGAACAACGATTTCTACCGGTACGACTGCCGCAACAACCGCTGGGACAGGATGCCCAATCTACCGTACGTTTACTACCGCGGTCCTACCCTCACGTATGACGGCCAGGACACCCTCTGGTACCAGTGCAGGAGAAACTACTACTCCTTCAATATTCGCTCGAACAGTTGGACGACGGGTTATCCGAGCATGCCCGGTTCGACCTGCACCGGCTGCGACCTCGTCAGTGACGGTGACAACTACGTCTATGGCATCCCCGCCGGCTGGGGATTCTGGAATCCGCCAAAGGACTTCTACCGTTACGACATACAGAACAGGAAGTGGGACTCACTGGCTCAGGTATCCGCATACGGTTGGAAATTGGGCAGTTCCATGGTCTACGTGCCTGCAAAGGAGGGTATGCCGGCCGCCGAGTCCGTGCGGTTCACATACGAGAAGACCGATACTCCCGGGCTGGTGATCGACGACGATCCCCAGATCGAGGGCTTCAGCTGGTCCTCCGCCGACGTGAACGATAACGACCTACTTCTGCCCGGCGACCAGTACGAGATATCCTTCAGCGTATCCTCCGCCATCGCCTTCGACGGCAGCATCGGGGATATGACACTCCAGTACCTCTCCTGGGATGGAGAGCTCATGACCGTGGACGTCGAGCTCCCCGAGCTCTGCGTCAGGGCCCTCACCGAAGTTGTGCTGGAGAACGGTCTCGGACAGGCTCCGCAGATAGTGGCCAACAACGACGCTCCCGGCTCGCTTCTGGCTTTCAACGGGAAGGACCAGCACGGTG
>CAYRFL010000203.1:0-3596 GCA_964423515.1 uncultured archaeon | reverse complement strand
AGAATGATCAACTGGGCTATATCGTGTATCCTTGGAATCTCTTGACCGTGATGAGCGAGGAATCCCTTCAGATATTTTTCAACAGTCTGCTGCGCATGGTAACAGACCGTATCCATTGGAGGTCGATCCATACGGATGACGTAGGAGGCATTTCTCAGGTCGTTGTCTGCCTTTTTGAACCAACCCTTTGCCACATCTCCATTATCCATATAACACCTTACCATTTCTCAGGATATCGGTGATGAACGCGCTGGATGCGTCTTTCCAGCTTTGTACCTCTCCCGGCGTGTATATCAGGATATCAATGGGAACCAGTAGGTCCCGCAATCTTCTCCGTATCTCTCGAGCTCTTCTGTGTTTTGGAAGGTCCGTCTCCTTGATGATCAGGATATCCACGTCCTTCGCCTCATCCGTTTCTCCCGATACCGTGGAGCCGAATAATATGATCTTCTCAGGCTGCATGTGCTCGACGATGCGGTCCTTGATCTCCTCGATGACAGAGGCAGTGATCTCGTTCATGGCCAATCCTCGATATCTATAGTAAGAGGGAAGCGATTTTATAAAGGTTGCGATTCCCAGACCTCTGACATGAACACAAACCACGAACATAACTCCGACAAATAAGAATTTCACTTAAGCGATCCTCAAGCATTACACCTTAATATCCTCATTCCCATTCCCTGTGTGATGATCCGCTGCATCGTGTTCGACTGGGACGGCGTTTTCACACGCAACTTCTACGACGGCATCCTGTCTGTCGTTGACGACCGCAATAGGCTCGTGGAGCTGGAATGGAGATACTCGGATACGATGGACTCCGCCGGCTTCTGGGAGGACCTGAGGCGCGAGTTAGCACCGGAGAGGAGCAAGCGGGAGCTGGTGGCGCTGTTCAACAGGGAGGAAATGACGGGACTGCTCGACAGGCTCCCGGAGTTCGAAGGATATACTCTCGTACTTCTCTCGAACCAGGTGACGGAGCGGACCGACTACATACGGCGAACGTTCGATCTGTCGCGTTTCGACCATGTCTTTTTTTCGAACGAGGTGGGCCTCAAGAAGCCGAATGAGGACATCTACCGATACGTACTGGAGAAGATCGGGATGAGGGCAGAGGAGTGCGTGTTCGTTGATGACACACCGGAGAACGTGGAGGCGGCTAAGAGGGTGGGTATGGAGGGGATACTGTTCAGGTCGAAGGGGCAAATGAGGGAGGAGATGAGGGCGATGGGAGTGAGGGGATCCGGAGGGAATATTACTTGGAGATGAAAATTATATAAGCAATGCGATATTATTATCATATTGTCAAGGATGTTTTCTATGTTACAAGGGCGAATTATCAATACAGCGGTGATTTCTCTCATTATGGTTATTCTATTACCGGTTATGGGATCCCCGATCGACGAGGTTCCACTTGCTGGTCCGGATATGATGACACGCTCAACGGATAACATAACGGTCAGCGCATCCGGCAGCGGTGATTATAATAACATCCAGGAAGCTGTCGATGCTGCCGAAGAAGGTGCGACCATCTTCGTGTGGGACGGGATATACCAGGGGGAGGTGCTGATCCGGAAAAACCTGTCTCTGATCGGGAATGGGAGCGATACGACTTTCATCCAAGGAGGTTCATCCATCAATCTCAGCCGCATATGCGTTTCCGTTTTGAACTGTCAAGTAAGGATCTCCGGTTTTACAACACGTTATGGATGGTTCGGAATACGATTGGCAAATGCAAATCATTCGGTTATCGAAAATAATATTTGTAGGGATAATGTTATTGGCATATCTCTAAAATCCTCGTTCAATTGTACTATTAAGAACAATTATGCAGGAATAAATTGGTATAAAGGAATAAAACTGTATTCATCTACGGGATGTGTCATCTCAGATAATATCGCGTCCTACAATGATCACTATGGTATATCGATCGAGAGTGACTATCATTTATCCGGAGAGCGTAATCTGATAACGAACAATACGTGCGAATCCAACAAATGGGGAAATATAGGTCTGATATTTTCATGTAACGATACCCTTACCAACAATTCCCTGATGAACGGGGATATCCGAATAATGGGTGATAGGATCAAATGCTGGAACACCCATCACATCGATACATCGAATACAGTAGACAATAGGCCTATTTATTTTCTATGCAATGTTCAAGGTGGGAAGGGTCCCTCCGGTGCCGGCCAGATCTTTTTGGTCAATTGTTCTGACTTTGAAATTGAAAATCAACATTTCTCCTATGGATTTTCCGGCATTCAGCTTGCTTTCTCATCCGGAATTCGAATTATCGGCAACACATTTTCAAATATCCAGGTCCGGGTCGCTCTGTACTCATCCGATGAAAATATTATCGAAAACAATTACTACAACAATTCCTATGGAATCTATTTAGATCATTTTTCAGAAAGAAATTGTATATCGAACAACACATGGAAAGCCTGTATCGGTTGTTGTATCCACTTAACTGAATATTGCTATCATAACATGATAAAAAATAACATTATCACATCTACAAATGGAAGTGGTATACATATCGAATTCTGCAGCAGTAATAATAACATAATCAGCAATAGAATCCTTAACAACACGGAAAACGGAATTTTAATCGACTCATATTACAACAATATAGAGCTCAACATTTGCGCGTACAATGGAAAAGACGGGATTTGTCTTTGGGGCTCAGAAAATACGTTAATCGATAACACGTGTCAATCAAACACGGAATGTGGCCTGAACCTTCATGGTGATAACAACAAATTGGAATACAACAGGATAACGGACAATGGTGCAGGGATATTTCTTCAATCCGGTTCCGAGAACATTATCTCGGATAACATGATCGGGCATAACTCGGGGCTTGGAATGGGGATCGATTTAATACCGGGTTACTATAAATCCACCGACAATCTCATTTTCCAAAATGATTTCTTTGACAACAACGGAGGAAAGTACCAGGCTAAAGACAATGGTACGGACAATCGATGGAATACTACGACAGCTGGAAATTACTGGTATTACCGGAATTCTCCTGACACCGATGGAGACGGCATCGTGGATATCCCATACAGGATCAACGGATCCGCATCGAATTTCGATCATTTTCCCTCGGATCGACCATTCAATACATCTTTACCGATAGCCTGCGGTGGCAAGGATATCACCGTTGATGTGAACGAAGAGGTCCGGTTCAACGCCTCGAACTCCTATGATGATACGGCAATAATCAATTACACCTGGTCTATCGTGAATGGATCGGAATCGTATAAACTGTATGGAATAAGTCCCCAATTCAGATTTGAAATACCCGGAACATATACGGTGAACCTTACCGTGATCGACGAGGACGGTAATGTTGGCTATGATCGAATGATGGTAGAAGTCCGGGATCAAGGGAGACTCCGTGATAAAGAGGATAATACTACTGTTGGCGTGTTGGCTTTTTGCGTTTCCGTGTTGCTACTCATCCTTCTTATCCATGAATGGAAAAAGAGATGACGGACTGAGGGTACGTCTTCTAAAAGTAGTCAATAGTACATTCTGTTTCAGAGGGACCTATATCCAACTCTTTGTACAATCCATCGATCCCT
>CAYRFL010000202.1:0-3713 GCA_964423515.1 uncultured archaeon | reverse complement strand
ATGAGTACGACGACGATTACGATGACGAGGATTATGCGGAAGAGGTCTCGGTGGCTTGGGACTAATTCCACTTTTTCTTTTGGCTCCTGTCTCCGCTGGACGAGGGGCATAAATGGCCGCTTCGCTACGCAGACCCCTTCGGGTTCAGCTCCACCCTCGGAAACACAGTTTCCTACGGGAGAGAAAGCGGCTCAAATAAGAAAATGCCCCTCGCCCTGCTCGACAGGAGAAAAAAAGAGCCTAGGTCTGAGGCCATGAAGGCGAGCGCAGACCTGAAGCTCAATTTATACTCAAGCCATCAATGGGGCCCACGTGCCCTCCCGGAGGTCGCCTCGATTAATACCAATTCGATTCGCTTCTTGACACACATATAAACCTGTTGGCACAGGTTTCTGTCAGTTCGTTACTGTCACGTCGTTTATTGTACTATCTTTTAGCGAAAATTTTTTAATCAAGTATCTTTCTCCCGCTAGCTGGCACGTTCTTCTACCTAACGCCCGGCCAGTCACGATCATATTCGGTGCCGTACGCATTTTCCTGTCATGCTCTCGCCAACCACTATACTGGTGATTCCCTGAGGCCCTGCCAGCACGAAACCTGTCATCTCCGAGAAGCCCTGTGGCTTCCCCGCAAGCCCCCGGCAGCGAAGCCCACAACGGCGGCCATGACGAATTCGACACAGTCCGATGACAGGCATCCGAGGGGAACGCTCTCCCCTCACAGGTACTGCACAAGCTGCGGAGTGGTGAAGGTCGAGGGCGATCGTAAAGGCAGAAAGGCGGGGTACTTCTACTCGTTACTGGCGCGGCTGGCGGAATATCTCGACCGAGAGCGGCTGGGAAAAAAGCTGACCAAGATCGACCAGCGAATGATCTGCCGGGAGATACGCGACAGAGATATATTCACCGATCCTTACGGGTCATTGTTAAACGTACAGGAGAGCGTGTTCGTGGACATGGTACTGGAAAGAAGGGGGGATCTGAATCGAGCGGCGGTGTGGGATTTCGTGCATGATATCGCTGGAGTCGAGAAGCGAAGACGGCCCCGATCGACCTGACCTGCCAGCGGTATGGAGGGCAGGGATGAGGGAGTGATGCTTGGGCCTGGATAGTGGAGGATAGGTTGAGATAGATGAAGTAGAATCGGCCCTACGGGCTCCCGTAAACTCCGTGGCATCAGATATACCCCTGAGCCCTCGGAAACATTCTGTTTCCTACGGGCCCACGATTCTGCGCATATTCAAGCTGAAAACTTCGACTCTTTATCGAAACCTTTCAAGTAACGCCTCGAAAGGACTAAATGTGTCGCAGACACATCAAGGTTTGCACCATTGACAATATTCAATGAGGGATAAACATCATAAAAGACCTGCAAGAAGGCGGGGATCACAAGGGAAGCCTCGATCCGATACCTGCGTCACAGTTATTCTGCGGCATCGGCCCTTCGGGTCCACGATACCGCGAACCTTGTCAAGCGGCAAATCTCGACCTCCGGTCGAACTTTGCACCATTGACAATACGCAACCCATCTTTTGAAACATGGAACGGACATCAGGATCATCCAGATACTGTTAGGCCATAAAAGCAGTAGAACGACCGAAATCTATAACCATGTGAGCAGATATCTGATCTCATCCGTCAAGAGCCCACTGGAATATTTGAATATGGTAAAAGAGAATTTTGTTCGTATATCATGCCAAATACGTTGTATATTCGCTTTCATTTACATAAAAGCGAGTTATGTGAAATTATCTGGAGGAAGTTGGACATTAGCCCCCCGCTATTTGAAAAAAAACTTAGTATATATTAATTTACCAAAATTGAACTTCAAGAGGTAAAATAATGGCAAATCATACATATATAAAATCTGCAAAATATGGGGATTTGAAGCGTATATATAAAGAAGTTAGTGGCCCTGGCGGATTAAAATTAACAGAATTTATTGCAGAAAAGATGGATATTAAACCAGGAGAAAAACTTCTAGATATCGGGACTTACCACGGATATCAAACTTGCTTTTTGGCAAAAGAATACGGACCCTTTATCATTGGAATTGATCCTTGGGAGGATTCCGTTGATAAATTGATGGAGAATGCAATTATTTGGGAAATAGAAAATATGATTATTGCAATAAAAATTGGATTACCAGATACTTATTTTGCAGACAATTCATTTGATAGAATTTATTGTACAACAACCCTTGAAATGATTCGTGGAATCAAGGGAGAAGATGGATATAAAGAGTGTTTGTCAGAAATCTACAGGATTTTAAAACCAGGTGGTATATTTGGTATGGGTGAACCAATGAATAAAGATGTTGAAATACCACCTGAAATTTATCCATATGTTTCAGTAGGTGATATGCCTGCTCCTTGGATAGAATGTTTCAGCACTCTACAAAACACTGTGGAATCTTTTAAGGCAGTTGGATTAAAAATAATTGAGGCAGATTATGCTCATGATTCTCAATTATGGTGGGAGGAGTATGCAGAGTATGATCCAGATCCGGGAAACGACGTTATTGTAATAAATCAAGATAAAGGTAGATGGTTAAGTTTTGGTTACATTATATCTACAAAATGAAATTTTTGTTCCTAAAGCTTGCCCTTCAGAGCTATTTCCACCAGATAACTCGGCGTCGCCTTCAGCTCCTTGGTCTCGCTTCGCTCGACTCACATAACAGGCGTGTATCAGGCTCCGCTTCGCTCCGCCCATATCACCTCGAAGATGCTCGGAAACGATTTCGGTGACATCTGGTACCCGCCGGCCGTTATAAAAAATACCTGCCGGGCGTTTATTAAATAATTAGGAGAACATTTTATGGAAATTAAAAGGATAATTGAAAACAAGGACGGTTATATGGATTTATTGTTATTGGGTGATGAACAAGAAACCATGATTAAAAAATATCTTTACATAGGAGATTTATTTGCATTATTTGATAATGACTTAAAAACCGTTTCGGTAGTTATTAAAGTAGACAATGAGACATTTGAAATTAAAAATTTTGCAACATATAAAAAATACCATGGAAAAGGATATGGAACTCATATGTTAAAATTTATTATTGATGAATATAAGAATAAATGTAATCAATTATTGTTAGGAACTGGAGACAATAATAAAATAATTTCGTATTATCAAAAATTTGGGTTTGTTTATTCACACACAATAAAAAACTTCTTTGTGGATAATTATGATCATAAAATGTTCGAAGATGGAAAGCAATTAGTGGATATGATATATTTAAAATTGGAATATGAAGATTAAAAGGATGAGAGGCTGGTACTTCACATAACAGCCGGATATACGGTTTCGCCAGCGCCATTCCGTACGGTCGTAAACTCCCTAACTTCAAGCGCGCGTCACCCAAATTGCTTAGCTAACCGAGGCACTTGTCTTTGCCGATCGTAAAACCACACTCGGCTTAGACTTCGCAGTAAGCTCAGCAACTTCCGTATATCCTTCCCCGTTATTCGCATTTTACCACGCTCCCGTGCCTAACAGAAAAAAGCTGGTATTTTTCCCCTCTCCCATCCTTTGTTAACACCGCCCACACTACCAGTGCTTGCCCGTTCTCCGACCAACACATCTTTGCGTCCACTCTCCTCGCGTCCCGCAACTCCCTGGGACTATCTACTCTATGCGAACTTATCGATACGGCTGAGCTAAACCAAATTTTATTTGAGGTAATTGGCGGAACGGTAGTGCGGA
>CAYRFL010000201.1:0-3738 GCA_964423515.1 uncultured archaeon | reverse complement strand
CCACGGAATTGTACCTTGAGGAATTTCCAATGGGGGGACCGACAGACACTTTTCACGTGAAGACGGGAACAAAGTGATCGTCTTCGTAAGTAAAGACGTGCCAGAATGGGACGGATTTACACGACATTCGAGGTTGCGGTCAGTGCCAAAGCTTAGGAACGTATCGGGAGAGAAAACGATAAGTATCCTATGTTAAGTACCAAAGAGCCTTGGTCGTTTGTTCATCAATAATTGATCATTTCTGCTTCAAAACATAGACGGCCCATCCCAGATACTCCCGGCCATAACGCAGGTACTCGTCCTGTATCTTGTGCCACCATTCGATGACCTGCTGCCGGTCAGGGTGGCCCGGGTTCGTATCGAGCCAATGGGAGAGACCCAGCCAGTTGCCCGCCTCGTATATGTCCCAGTCCTGAAGGCTCGCACGGGTCATGTATTCAATGTCGAAGCCTTCCTCGCGGGTGATCTCGGCAAGCTCGATCTCGGTCACGATCATCTTGTATTCCTCGTAGTATTCCTCCGGAACAGGCGTCTTGCTCCAGTATGGCTCTCCGATCACGAGGCGGCCGTCCGGCTTGATCGCATCCCTCATCCCTTGAATGGTCTTCCGGTAATCTCCCCAGATGAATGAGGCACCGATGCACAGGGCATGGTCGAACTCGCCCTTCCGGTAGACATAGTCCTTGCCATCGCCGAGCCACAGATCGATCCGGTCTGCGAGCCCGGCCCCTTTGATGCGCTCCAGCGCCCGTTCGATGGAATATTCTCGAATATCGATGCCGATCCCTGTTATGCCGTGTGCCTCCGACCACATCGCCAGGAATTCACCGAAGCCGCACCCGAAGTCGATGATCCGCTGTCCCTCCCTCAGTTTCAGGACCTCTCCAAGCAGCCTTACATGATCCTTGCTGAGGGGATTGATCAGGTCCATGAACGGTTCCGATATGTCGTAGAGCTTCATCTGGTCCATGCCATCTCCTCCATATACATTGGCCGAAAAGGGACATTCCATTTAACGTTGCCTGTGTTTTACCGTCCCCGCTTACACGAACAATTCAGTGGCATCTGCGTTATCATGCGATGCCACAAACATTGTCAAGCTGCAAACTTCGAGTACGAGGAAAAACTTCAGAAACAGATGAAGCGGCATCTGCGTTCCACGCGCGCGTTGCACTACGGGGCATCAAATGCCCCTGCGTCCTCGGCAAGTGTGCCTACGGACGATACCGCACACATTGTCAAGCTGAAAACTCGACATTCTGTCGAGCTTTTCACCGTTGACAATATCGAGCAAGAGTTCACAATGAAAGGCGAGCCGGACGACCCCGTGCTCCACCCAGCGCGTGATCCGGCCTTCCGCCGCCTGGTGCTGTCGAGCTATGGCAGTACGTGCGCCGTGTGCGGGGCGCGTCTGATGACGGCGAGCGGGATCTCCATTATCGATCATGAGGAGCTATATGAAACTCCTGGGAATCTGGAGGGACGGAGGATTCATAGGGCAACAGGCGTTGTTTGATTACGGCTGCATACGGTGGACAAGAGCATTCCTGTTCCCCGGACCATCCCATCCATTCTGAAATAAATCATAAGTTATATATAATACGCTTGTAATACATATGTATCAGTGGGAACATGGCAACCGAGCTCATCTCATTCCGACCAGCACCGTATATTAAAAACAAACTGGCGACTCTCGTGGAAGATGGTTTTTACAAGAATCGCACGGAAGCAATCAACGATGCACTTCGACTTCTAATCCGAAAGCACCTTGCGCAGATGGCCCAGGAGGAATTGATGGAACTGCGAAAGAGCGGCAAGTCCGGTAGAAGCCTATCGGAAGCTCTGGAGGAGGTACGGGAGGAAGAAATGTGATATTGTATCCGATGAGTAGGTTCGGGCACAAGGAATGAAATAATTAAGTACAAGATATTCTATAGTATTCGTGGAGGAAGAAAATGACGATACTTACGGCAATCCTTCACAGGGAAGAGGAAATGTACGTTGCCGAATGCCCCGAGGTCGGGACAGTCAGCCAGGGATATACCATAGACGAAGCTCTTCAAAACCTGAAGGAAGCCACGGAATTGTACCTTGAGGAATTTCCAATGGAGGGGGCCCGACAGACACTTTTCACGACATTCGAGGTGGCGGTCGGTGCCAAAGCTTAGGAACGTATCGGGAGAAAAAACGATACGTATCCTATGTAAACATTTCGGATTCTCCATATCGGGAAGATCGGGAAGTCATGTGCGATTGTCAAAGATGACTCCGGAAGGAAAGGTGGGAACGGTCGTGCCAATGCACAAGGAATTGAAGATCGGAACGCTGCTGGGTGTACTGAAGTTGGCCAAAATAGACAAGGAAGAGTTCACGAAATACATATAGATGAACAGATTGGTATTCGCAGAAACCCATCCATTACCCCTATCCCCAAAAACGTCCTTCCCGACCACCTCCATCACACACTGTGTCACCCGCTAGGCCGATAATAGCGTGGAGTTCGCATCAATGGGGGGGGGACCGGCCAGAGTGAGCTGATCCGGGAGGCGGAGGACCAAAATAAACTGCTGAGCAAAGACTTCTATTTGATACCTCTTTTTTCAGAATTGATGGGCAAATGTCCATAACGAATCATTAATAAACATCAAAATGCAATAGAAACTATTAATAATATTAGAACTATTATTTCAGTTATGACCACTACGATCAGTATCCATGATGAGACCAAGAAGCGCCTCAATGATTACAAAATGGGGTCCATGACCTATGACGACCTTCTCACTTATTTCATGGACGCGATAACCCTGGAGGAACTTGCCGAGAAGCATGTTCGAAGACACCGGGAACGGCTACAGACGTTCCAGGCGGTTTCGAAGGATGACTTTAAAAAGCGATTGAGGCGATCAACATAGGGTGGTGTAGTGGCCGGACCATACACTGTAATAGTGGATGCCAGGGTCGAGAAAGATCTGAAGAAAGTTCCGGATAACATCATCGAGAAGTTCATAGCCATTCTGGACGAACTGGAACAAGATCCGGTCCACCGGCGTCCGGGTGTGGATATCAAAAGACTCAAAGGTCATGTGGATATCTTCAGGGTCCGGCTCGGAAAATATCGCGCTCTGTATGACGTGAACAAAATCGAAAGAATCGTCAAGATAACAACTGTTGTCCATAGAAGGAAGGCTTACGTGTAAAGCCGAGCCCTCCTGGCTCGACTTTACCAGGAAGACGGGCCAGCAAGCCTCGTCTTCACAGGTAAGGACCCATATGATTCTTTAAATACGAAGAAGGTCCTGAATGGGACGGATTTACACAATAAGCCGTCGAGTCTGCACCAATGGGGGGGACCGGCCCGAGTGAGCTGATCCGGGAGGCGGAAGACGGGGGTAAGGTGTTGGGGAGGGATGATATGTCGTAATAAACGCATATTTACCTTTATCCCGAAATGCCCAACCGCCCATACACCCATGCATATCCAACCTCACCCCAACCAACAGCAAAACCTTCATTTGAGTTTTTTTCTTTAGCCATTTCTGCGCTGACCAACCCTCCAATGCCCGCTCCGCTAAGCATAATCAAACAGATTATGCCGCACACTCGAAATCCTGCCGGATTTCTACGGGAGAGAAAAATTCGGAAAAAAGAAACTCGGGTTGGTCTGCTCGAAATGGTAAGAGCCTTCGGCTCAAAAACACTTACTCACCCCCAACCTCACCCCAACCAACAGCAAAACCT
>CAYRFL010000200.1:0-3787 GCA_964423515.1 uncultured archaeon | reverse complement strand
TACTTATAATAATTGGATTAACCTTCTTTTTTTGTTTTATTTTTATTGCCTACGAAAATATAATAAATGCCTCATCATCACACGATCCATTTATGAGAATTATATGCTCAATATGTATTTTATCATCTTTTTTTTTACTTTTTATTGTTGATATATATCGGATTTTTTCTAGCAACAATATGGCATGGGAAAAAAGTGAAAATATAAATCTGCGAGAATGAAATACATATAATGGTCAAAAACCGTCCTGAAACACATCCGATTCGGGATGATGGTCAAGCAGATGAACCTATAAATCGCGATTAATACTAATCTTGGAAATTATGCCAGTGGAAATGTGTTATGCGAAATTCAGATTTGGCTTTTTACATAGAAAAGTCCATATCTCTATATCCTCCTATAATCAACTATGGTGACCACGATACAAGTAAGTGGAGAACTACAGCAAGAGCTACTAAAAAGGAAGTTATTTGACAGAGAGACTTACGAGGAAGTGATCTGGGATCTGATCGAGGATTGTATGGAATTGAATGATGCAGCCAAAAAGGAGTTGGAAACTGCAAGAGAGGAGATCCGTTCGGGTAAATCCTATACTCTGTCTGAAGTGAAGAAAGAGCTGAGGATATGAGTTACGAAATCATATTCTCGGCTACAGCCTTGAGAGAGTTGAAGAAATTGGAAAGACAGGATCAGAAACGGATAATCTCTGCACTTGAACGCCTTAGGATCAGACCAGAGAGATACGTTTCCAAACATGTCGGCGATCCGGGTTATCGTCTAAGAGTTGGTCAATATCAAGTAATAATGGACATCGATGAAGGAAAATTGATGATTTTGGTCATCAAGGTCGGCCATAGAAAGAATGTATACAAATGATGCTCAGGTCCGGACTCCTCCCTCTCCTCGGAGAGTATATCGGCCGTAACGCAATTCGGGGAAGCCCGGTGGCCCCTGTGCACCAGTTCCTCTTCCCTTTTCATAATTCCGCCTTGTCACCCGGCATTGGTGCGGGCTCGGCCGTGATCCCCCCTTCCGCATCCGCGTCGATATCGTCCCCTTCGGAAAGCAACCTTGTCCCTTCGTCACCCGCGATCATCCCACCGTCACCCGGCATTGGCGAGGGATCGGCCGCGGCCCCCCTTTCCGCATCCGCGTCCACATCATCCTCTTCGGAGAACAATCGAGTCGCTTCGTCACCCTTGATCACAAGCGGTATCTTGACCTTTTTCGATGATGAAGCCTCCCCTCTGCCTCCTTCCCCGTCAGCGTAGCTATCGTCCGTCCGGACCGTTCTCGTTCCATTCACGGAATTCCCTGCATCTCCCCCTCCATCTGCCCCCTGTTCCATCGTCTCCGGACCTGGGGAGTCCTCCTCGTCGTCCACATCCTCTCCAGTATCCTCCTTGAGCCACTGGCCCATGAACTCCCCGAGAATGTTACGCTCGCTCTCCGTCAGTTTTTCCTTACCGAGAAGTCCCGTGAAGGAATCGAACTCCTCCTTGGTGACCCTGCCGTCCTCCAGTATCTCCACGACCCTCTGCCTCACCGTCGCCGGGAGATGCTTCACCGCCGTTCTCAGCTTGATCAATCTCGCGCTTCCCCTGAAATCGAGGATGAAATCGTTGATCTTCCTCTCCAGTATCATGTACTGGTTGTCGGTGATCTCCTCCCGGTCCATGAAATTGGTGAGATTGGACGATATGCTCTCCAGGGTTATGATGGCCTCCTCCGGCCTGTCGGACAGGTTCTTGCATACGTGGTCTATCTGCCTCCGCAGGCTCTGGAACTTGCCCTTCCGCTTCTTCAGTCTGAGGTAGCCGAAAAGGAACACGAGGCCGGATATCACAGCGATGCTGAGCTCCCAGTACTCGAGGAACCATTCACCTAGGTGATCCTTCCAGGATGGTTTCTCTTCGGGAGGTCCGGTTACGTTTTCCTCCTTCTCGATAGCTACCGATATATTCAATAGATGGGAGAAGGTATAGTCCCCCACCTTCTCACGGCCAACGGTGGCTAATAGTTTTATATCGTAGTTCCCGAGAATGATATCCGGAGGAACCCCCAATCTCAACCTGAATGTGGTATTCTCGCCAGCTTTCAGCGTGATCTGCTCCGGCTCGACGACCAGTTCGCCCTGGAATATGCCCTTCTGGCACTCAAGAGCGATGGTCTCCTCTTCCGTTCCCAGGTTCCTCAGTGTGAAATTGAAATTGTAGTTATTGTCAGGTTTCACCTCATAGCGGGATGTGTCGGACTCTATCTTGATATCGACTATTCTTTCGTAATCCAGGTCCACGGTGAATTTCCATGTTCCGGATATGCACCTGCCGGTGGATTTCCCCATTCTAGCCAGTACGTACCAGTAATAGGTTTCGCCGTTGGTGAGGTTCGTCACTGTGTATTCCACGTCCTCGGCACCGGTACCCGCCACGTTGATTACCTGCATGGCGGTCCAGTTCGACGAGGAGCCCAGGTGCAGCTCGTATTCGATCCCGGATTGCTGTCCGGGGCAGTGCCATTTCAGGGTGATGTTTGTGGAATTAACCTTGCTTCCATCAACGGGAAAGTACAGCTCCACATCCGGCACCGATGATTCGCTCTCTATAATAAATCGATAATAGTCATCATCACATTCACCGTATTCTATGCCGTCGTGTGCTATTACGGTCCAGTAATAAACGCCGTAGTCGAGGTCGAGATTGAGAAAGTTGTTGTGGGTGCTGTATAGTGCCCCCTCGTATCTATCCTTGACCTCCGAGAGGAACCTGGAAAGAAATACACGATACGTGATTTCGCCGGGGCCGTCGTTATCCTCCACCGACCATGAAAGGCGGATTTTTGTATCTGCCGATTCCGATTCGTTGTCAGGAAAAAGCAGGGTTGTACACGGTGGGTCGTTAATAGGTATCACCGTGACGTTGAAGGTCGTGGTCGAGAACAGAGATTCGTTATCTGCTTGAGCTACCGTCAGATCGACAGTCGCGTTTCCCGACCAGTTTTCAGTGGGATAGATGGTCATTATCTTTTCCTTGATTTCGATCGTTACATTTCGATCGTTAGTATCGCAGCGGAACATGAAATCGTCCTTCTCGGCATCCACGACGTGATCCCGCAGGTCCAATGGTGTAGAGTTCCCATCCTCTTCGAAGATGACATCAGGAATTGAATGGGTCCACATGGGTCGATCATCGACCTCGGTCACATTGACCTTGAATATATTGGATTTCTCCCATAGTCCCATTTCATTCGTACACGTTACCTCAAAGTGCTCCCCCCCCGTCCAGTTGGGAACGGTCGACCGGAAAAGAAGCATGGAGTCGTTGATCTCCGTTTCTATTCTCGGCTCGCTGTCAAAGTTCTCGATGGAAAATAGGAGGTGTAGCGGAGGAGTATTGATATCTGTAAAGAAGTCATGTAGGTCGATTTCCTTCGAGGAATCCTCTTCAAACGATATGTTCTCAATCTCATTATCCAATTTTGGCCAGTGTTTGGGTATTCCATCAATCCAATTCATGGCCCATCCGTGCAATAATGGAGAATTGGATCCGTCCCCCTGGATCTCCGCATGAAGATAGACCGAAGGGTGTCTGAAGGGAGCGATATGGAACAGATCCTCGGTGAGTTCGGGCTCGCTGCCGTTCTCTTCCAGGAGTATTTCGTCCGTTTCAGCGTCGCGCAGAGAAATGTTAAGATAGCAATTTTCCGGTACCTGCCGTGAGATATGAAGCATGTTCAACGTATGACCTTCGGGAATTGTCAAGATGTCCGATCGCAGGGTCGCATTGTA
>CAYRFL010000199.1:0-3801 GCA_964423515.1 uncultured archaeon | reverse complement strand
AATATCATTGAGGGGACCCTGGAAATGTGGTTTAAACTGCCTTTTGACATCAACAGCATTTCCGATCGGTATTATGCAATAATAGGCAGGAATAAAGGGGGATACGCCGCTGGTGAGAGTTCAATGATTTTTTCCGGAGGAAGCTGGGGTCCCTTTCCCTCCCCTGGAAAGCTGGTGTTCTGGATCGATCAGGGAGGGAGTTATGTTAACATTTCGAGCAATCGGGCTCATTGGGAGAAAGATGAATGGTATCATGTTGCCGTGACCTGGAAAGTAATGAAGATGTATGTAAACGGGGTGCTCCAAACCAGCCAGGCGACTTCCGATGTCGTGGCATTTTCATCACCGGATAGCGACCTTCGAATTGGGGATTGCGGCGGAGGAAGTTATCCATTCAGCGGTACCATTGACGAGGTCCGTATCTCCAACATCGCCCGCTCACCTGAGGAAATACGCCAGGCATACCAGGCTGGCATAGCAATTAGAGGTGGGCAGGCACAGTTGGCGGATAATGAAATAGTGCCAGATGGAAACACGTCCGCGTTATGGCATTTCAACGAGGGTGTTGGGAATATTTTGCACGCTTCGATCGGGAACGGGAACGACGGAGTGATAAACGGGGCGAACTGGACTGATGGGATAATAGGCGAAGCATTGGAGTTCAACGGAGTTGATGATTATGTTGATTGTGGGCATGATGAAAGCTTGAACATATCTAATGAAATTACGATCGAAACCTGGATGAAAGGAACATCCGGTGCTATCATATCGGATAGCCATGGTAGTTATTCACCAGCTCCGACATCACTACGACATGATGGTTTCCATCTCTATATTGACGGAATGAAATACCCCAATGATCATTATTCCGTCAGTTTTCGAAATAATCCTTACGATAATTCGTGGCATCATATTGTAGCTATCAGAAAAGGAGATACTATGAGTGTATATGTTGATGGCATTCTTGATAATGCCACATCATGCAGTTCCGGCTTAATACAACATCCTTCAAATTTGTGGGCGATTGGTATTGGTAGATTGACCGTAGTGAAAAGTGGTTTTTTCAACGGCCTCATAGACGAACTCGCCATCCATTCCCGCGCCCTCTCTCCCTCCGAAATATACGACCACGCCCGCATCTACCGCCCCAACGCCACCCTACGCTCCGTTCCCATCACTCTATCCCAGTCGAAAACATGGTCCACCCTCCATTTCTCCCGCTTCGTCCCCGATAACACCTACCTCAACATCACCGCCCACGATACCGCTACCGGCGAAGAGGTCGCCCAGGACACCGGCAACGAGAACGAGCGCACACTCGACCTGTCATCCATCGACCCGGAAGAGCATCCATCCATCTACCTACAGGCTACGTTTCGATCGAGCCGCACACAAACCCCGGTTCTCTACGACTGGGCGGTGAACTGGACCGAACGAAAGGTTTTCTCTCCGCCGGTCATGAGCACTCCGATCGATGATATCTCCTTCGATGAGGACACTCGGGTCTCGCTGAACCTTTCCGCTTATTTCACAGATACGAATACGCCCCCTTCAGTGCTGAACTATACTGTCATAAATCAGTCCGTCGACCACCATATCAACGCTTCCATAAACGATACCATTCTCACCTTCCGTTCCGATCTTGCCAACTGGTCCGGCAGCGCTTCCTTCGGCATAAGATGCGCCGGTTCCCACGGCATGTACGTTCAGTACGATTCACTGCTCGTGACGGTATCGCCAGTCGATGACCCGCCCATGTGGAAGCATCCACCGGACGATATCGTCCTTAAGGAAGATCACGCCTCGGAACCCATCGACCTCGGGGAACTCGTCGAGGATGCCGAGCAAGACGCTTTCGCCTTCACGATCATCAATTCCACCCCCGAGGTGAACGTGACCATCACCGACGGCTTATTTCTGTCCGTTCACCCTTCCGGAAACTACACCGGGTATGGCAACGCCACGATCCGCGTCTTCGAGATGAACAATGATACACTTCATTCCGACGTTAATGTTACTGTTCACGTATTGCCTGTCAACGACGCACCTGTGGTTTCCCTCGAGTACCCCCGAAACAGCGCTGTAATGAGCGATGTGAACATCACCCTCTCATGGCAGTCCCGGGACGCCGAGAACGACTCTCTGACGTTCGACCTGTATCTGGAGAAAAGCGACCCGCCCGGACTTCATACCCGGGGCATAACAGACCACAACATCACGATAAACGGACTCGACAACGAGAGCACCTATTACTGGTATATACTGCCGTCCGACGGTGAACTCACGGGAAGCTGCCTGGACGGGATCCGGAGCTTCACCGTCAATACCACCTCCCCTGGAACCGGCCTCGTGATCGTCGAGTTCGACGTTGCGGAGGTGACGGTCAGGCAGGGTTCGGAGGCATCCGTTAACATGAGCCTTCGCAACACCGGCACCGACAAAAGGAACGTCGAGATAATACCCACCGGCAGGCTGTCCGACAATGTGGTATCGGCGGCCTCGGCGGTCCTTGGATCGGGTGAGAAAAAAGTCGTCCCGGTGCGTTTTTCGAACACCACCGCCATACCTCCCGGATCGTACGAGCTCTCGTTCCTCATCACCTACGAGGGTGGCTGGGAAAGGGCGTCCCTTCCGGTCAGGATCATTTCCGGGGTCATGCCACCGGACGATGATATCGATGACGACGACGGTCCGGACGGACCGGGGCTCGACAAAGAGGTCAATACCTGGGTCATCATCGTTGTTATTGTTTGCATGGCCATCGTTCTATCCGCGGTGTTTATCCTCGTACTGGTGCGTAGAAAGCGACGAAAGGACGAGATCGTCGAGAGCATATTAGAGGGGTCAATGCCCACGGAGGTACCCATGGCCTTCGACGGGAGCCACGACCAATGGCAGCCATCCCCCCCTCCACATGCACCCGAGACACCACCTGCGCCCTTCCCAGGGCAACATGACTACACCCATACAGGGATCCCTACAACGGAACCTGCTCCCGATGTTCATGCCGGTTCGTATCCTTCGGGATCGGTCCCCCGGTACGAATCCCCTGTTGAACCTCCCATAGAGCCGAAAGCCCCCGAGCCTACGCAGGATGAGGGGGATGGCTCGCTCCTTTTCACGGCCTACGACGCCGTCCAATGCTCGATCTGCCTCGGCTACATCAAGAACGGGGCTCCCGCCTTCCGCTGCTCGTGCGGAAGGACATTTCATCCTTCGTGCGGCGCGAGAACGGGGGCATGCCCTGTATGTGAGAGAACGATAACCGCAGAGGAGGTGGGGCTCGAAAGCGTAGAAACTAAACCGGAGCCCCCCATTAGCGAGGTCGTGGCTGATGAGGTACCCGAGGAATTACCGCACAGAGTTTCCTGGCGCAGCGAACCGCGCATACTCGGCGCCGCCGAGGATTTCAGCATCAGCGACGTTCTGCTGGTGAGCCTCGATGGACTTCTCATACGCTCGCTGTCCTTCGGCTCGTCGGTACGTGAAGAGACCGATCGGGATATAATGACCGGAATGCTCACCGCCGTCACCGATTTCATACGGGATTCGTTCCGCGACGAGATGGGCGGTCTCAAGACCCTCCAGTACGGCAGGATGACCATATACCTCGAACGGGGGGTAACGTTCTACCTGGTGGTGGTCTTCAGGGGTGAGCCGCTGGAAGACCTGCGCAGGAGGATGAGGGATGCGCTGATACGGGTCTGGGAAAAATACACGCATTACCTCAAGGCGTGGGACGGAACACAGGACGGACTAAATGGGATCGATGAGTGCCTCATGGAATCGCTCATGATCGAA
>CAYRFL010000198.1:0-3875 GCA_964423515.1 uncultured archaeon | reverse complement strand
TTTGGCTGAAATCATCGCATTTTATGAAAACAGGAAAACGGCCAAAAGTTTTAAATGATTGCTTCGATGCGGTGGTCATCGGGCCCGGAATTCCATCGGTCCCGGGGGGTAGCCGCTTTGCTGGTCAGATGGCACGGACATTCATGTTTCGAGATTGTGATGGGCTCGGAGACCGGATCATCGTATGTAATGGATCCACACGACGGGATTTCCATCGGTATCAAAAGACCAGCCGGCAAGGCAGATATCATCACCGTCAGTCATGATCATTTCGATCACGATCGTGTAGCTGTCTTTGCCTCAAGAGGTACGAAGATATTCAGGAAACCCGGACGTTTTTTTACAGAGAACGCGGAGATACTCGGCATTAAAACCTATCATGACCGTGATCACGGAAAAAAGCGCGGAAAGAACACGGTATTCCAGATCACTATACGCGATTTCAGGATCGTCCACCTGGGGGATATCGGCCATCCGCTGTCTCCTGAACATACCAGCATCCTGGCTGGAGCGGATATAATGTTCATCCCGGTGGGAGGTATATTTACCATCGATGCGGGAGACGCACTGGAGATAATACGGGCATTGATGCCGCGCCTTGCGGTACCCATGCATTATGCTCTGAAGGGTCTTTCTTTTCCCCTTGCAGATGTGGAGGACTTCCTATCGTTGGTTAAGGATGAATTTCCCATCATACGGACGGGTCACAGTCATGAATTTGGATACGATGGACCACAGAACAGGGTGTCCGGGAATACCGAGATAACTGTCTTCTCTCTCGAGTGAGGTGGTATATAATGGAGCGTTTCCGGCTGATGGTCGATGATGTACTTACTGGGTACGAGAACATGGCCAGGGACGAAGCTCTTCTCGAAAGCGTTCATAATGGCATCTCACCACCGGTAGTGCGTTTCTACCGCTGGGCCCCTCCCGGTCTATCAATTGGTTATCTGCAGCGTATCGAGGAAGAGGTAGATCTCTCCGTATGCAGGAGATGCGGTGTGGATTGTGTTCGAAGGCTCACGGGGGGAAAATCTGTGCTTCACGATGACGAGCTGACGTATTCCATTGTCATTCCTTCGAGCCACGGCACACTGGACGGTATCGGTATCGTGGATTCATATCTTTCGATCTCGAGAGGATTGATCCGCTCCCTCTCGCTTCTTGGCGTCGATGCATCCGTGGCGAAGGGAGAATCGGATGCTCCCGGGCCGCCTTCCTCGAGCGTTTGCTTCGAGATGCCCTCGATCTATGAGATACTCTCGGGTGGGAAGAAGATAATCGGGTCCGCCCAGACCCGCAGAAAGGGGACGATACTTCAGCACGGCTCCGTACCGATCAGCTGGCGAATGGAAAAAATGCTGGCCCTGATGGGGATTCCGGAGGGCCAACGGGAGCATCACCGGGCAATCCTAAAAGAGAGGGCAACCACCCTTTCCGAGATACAGGGGGCCCGGATCGAGTTCGAAGATCTGGTCCCGTGTTTTGTGCAGGGATTCGAGGATGCCTTCGGGATCGAGCTGGTCCCTTCGACGTATACCGCTTCCGAGCTTAAAACCGCCGGTGACCTCGCCCTGAACAAGTACGGAAGTGACGAATGGAACCTGAAAAGATGACGTTCGGATGAACCGGGAAACCGGGAGATGCGGATATTCGTTTGAAGGGATTTCTTGTGTGGCAAGAGGACGGCTGGAATCCGGGATGAAGGTAGGTTGAAAGGATTTGATGGTTGATTATTATACCGAACGACATAAATAATTGCGCATCATTATCCCTAATTGGTGATTAAGCCATGAAGCATTTAGAGGTTGCTGATGCATCGCAAATTATTCTGGCACTGCACGACGAAATTAGACGTAATGATGATGCTCGATATGATCATCGTTTACATGCGGTCCTCCTTGTAGCTCAAGGAATGCAATGTAGTGAAGTTTCTTCGCTATTTGGGGACTCGAAACGTTCTATTCAATATTGGGTTAATCGGTTTGAGAAGAAGGGATTTGCTGGTTTGGGAGATTCTCCCAGACCTGGCCGACCACCAAAACTAACCACTGCCCAGTTACAGGAAATAGGAAACGCACTTAGAACCTCTCCTTTGGAATGTGGTCTCTCGGGTTATTTGTGGGATGGAAAAACACTTTCCGCGTATATCAAAAAGGAATTTGATGTCGATATAAGTGTTCGACAATGTCAGAGAATCTTTCGGCAATTGGGTTTCCGGTATCGAAAACCTCGTCCATTGATCGCCGGAACGGACCCTGATGTGAAAATGGCTTTTAAAAAAACTCCTGATTTCAATGGATGATCCAACAGTAGAGGTCTGGGCATTGGATGAGGTTATTTTCAAACAACATGGTTCCACTTGCAGGATGTGGATCGCCCCCGAGGACCACAATCCTGTTATCTTGCACGCACCAACAAGAAAAGGCATTGGATATTTTGGAGTTGTAAGGATAAGAGATGGTAAGTTCATTTATATGCGTGAACCAGTTGTTTTCAATGCCATTTCATTCTTAAAATTTCTGAAGTTCCTTCGAAAGATAACAGGGAGAACGAAGAAGAAGATTGTGATAATAATAGACAATGCACGATACCATCATGCGGTCCTACATAAAGAATGGAGGATGGAACGTAAGGATAGATTTGAATTGCTATACATACCACCATATAGTCCTGAATTGAACCCAATCGAAAGAGTTTGGAAATTGACAAGGAAAATGTGCACCCATAATAGATACTTCCCCAAGTTGGATGATATCATTACATCTGTAGAGAAACAGTTTGATGAATGGAGGCCAGGAAGTGAGGTATTGCGGCGTTTATGCGCAATCAGTTAAGTCGCTGCGTATAATTCCAATCTAAATTTTTAATTAAAATGAAGGCGTTCCGCAAGCAGGGTCCGGAGATGAAACTAAAAACGGTTCTGGGTTTTTTAAGAGATGTCGCCATTGCCGCCGGCATCATCGGTCTCCTTCTCCTCATTCTATTCCTGTATACCGCCAATTGGCCCCCCATGGTGGTCATCGAATCCGACTCCATGCAGCACGGGGACGACAGTTCCATTGGCGTCATCGACACGGGCGACCTGGTTCTTGTAAAGAGGATCGATTCCCGCAAGGAGATCACCACGTATGTGGAGGGAAGAGCGAAGGGATATGAAACATATAGCGATTACGGGGACGTTATAATATATCGTAAGAACGGAGGAAGCGATACCCCGGTGATCCATAGATCCGTCCTATTCCTCGAGGTGAATTCCACCACCAACAGTACCTTCGACATACCCGAGCTGGCAGGACTCGAGTACGGCCTTGAAGGGGACTGGTTCATCACCCGATCCGAACAATACGGGATTCCTCTCACCAAGGCCAGATGGTATAACATATCAAAGGATTACGACATATATCTAAATTCCTATGGATTCGGAAAGGTCCGTCTTAAAATAGATATGAACAACATAAATAAATCGTTCAGGTCCGGGGGGATACACGGAGGATTCCTGACAGTGGGTGATCACAACGCTCAAAGGGACTGCAATCGAAGCGTCGATCAGGGTCTGCTGGATGCAGAGGACGGATCGGTTCGTCCCGTGAAGGTGGATTGGATCGTAGGAAAGGGAAAGGGAGAACTGCCCTGGTTTGGCATTGTGAAGCTGAAGGTGTCCGGAAATACGAACGAATTTCCCTCCACGAGTATATACATGATATTCGTCAGCCTTGCGGTGGTCATAGCCCTTCCTATAGTGATCGATTATATATATCATAGAATAAAGAAGAAGATAAAGGGGGAAGGAGAAGAGGAAGGGGAAAATGATACGGACGGGAAAGGGGAAAGTGACAAGGGTGGGAAAGGGGAAAGTGACAAGGGTGGGAAAG
>CAYRFL010000197.1:0-3877 GCA_964423515.1 uncultured archaeon | reverse complement strand
ATCGAAATACTTGAAGATGATCACCGGGCGTCTCTCGTATTCGGGTTTGTGTTCCTTGACCCATTCATCCCTGAAGAAGAGGACCTCCACTCCGGGGACCGCCTCTCCGTTCACCGCGTGGGATACCTCACCGGTCACCAGCATCATCTCCGGCTTTTGATCCTCGCCGCATGGTTTCAGGTAGAAATCAAAATATGTCGTCTCCCCCGGCTCGACGGATAGCTTGTCGTTCAGCTCGTGGAAACCCTCGCAGTGGATCGTTATAGCACACATCCCAGCGGGAACCCTGTCGAATTCGAAGTATCCGCTTTCGTCGGTCATCACTTTGTTCTCGAAACATTCACCGTTATAGTCTACATTATTATTTGCGTCCTGGAACTCGGTTCTAATGTAAACGACGGCTCCGGCCAAGGGACCTTTCTCCTTTCCGCCTGATACCTTTCCTTCTATCCTTCCGACCTCTCGTTCCGGTTCCTCTCCCTCCAGCACCAGTTCGATCTCGAAACGTTCCTGGTCGAAGAAGGCGAATTCTCCCTCCGCCTTGCCGAAATCATGCGCCCATGCCATGACGTGGTATTTCCCCTGGGTGACCTCCATGACCACGTTGTCGTCATCGCCGGTCTCGCCCATGAACATCTCTCCGGTCTCGAGGTTCATCATCTCTACTGTGGCGCCCCAGACCTTCATGTCAGACCTATGTGAAAGCAGGAAAACCTGGACCTCGGCGAATTTTTTTTCCTCCTCCTTGGGTATCATCTCCATGGTTATTTCGAATTTCTCCGTATCGAATATCTCCACGGTCATGAATGCAGGCTCGTATCCTCGTGCGTTCATCTCTATCTCATATATTCCCTCCGGGAGACGCAGGTTGACAGGTCTTCCCTCTGCGGATTCTCCCTTGAAGAATTCCCCTGTCTCGATGTTCTTGATCTCCGCCACTGCTCCGGCCACTGTCGAGCCGTCCGCTGAAACGGGCCAGATGGTCAGTTCGACCATTTCCGGCGGCTGTTCCACCGGGACTAGAAGTGCGCGCATGTGGTAATCCGGGTCGCCACCGGTGGCATCGAGGGTTACGCGTGTGCCCTCGTATCCTTCCTTTCTTATTCCCATGGTGATCATTCCGGGTATGATCTCGAACCGGACCGTGCCGTTCGCATTCGTCATTCCCATGAGGTTCTGGAGGATCGTTCCGTTCACGTCGGTGATGTGAACCTCCACATCCGCACCCTCTATTGGGTGATTTTCCACAGAGTCATACGCATATACCGTTAGTGAACTCGCATTACCTCCGTTCTGCGCCCCGATTGCAGGAAGAACCGCAATGAGAGAACCGAGGATCAGGATAGATAATGTCAGTAAAGAAAGACCTTTTTTTATTCCTTTTCTCATGTTATCATATCTCCATCTGTCAATGAAAATAGGTATGCATCGGAAGTCGGTAATGGATGCTTTCGTGAATATATAAACCTATCTATCATATATAAAGAGTGGCGAAATATATTCATGAATTATATCAGGTTCATGGAATCAATAGCCATTCATACTATTTCGAAATGCAATTTATTTGACGTAAGGTTACCTTCCCATACTTCCATGGGATTTGGCTTCCTCCCTTTACCGTCTCAACATGGAATATAATCATAAGTTTCAGAGTGTTGAATCGCATGAAGAGTGTAGATGCCAGTGACATTGAGCCGAATGGGCTCATGAGATGTATTATTATTAAGTAAATGCTGAGCGGGACAAATGTTACCCGGTTCATCCAACAAATGCCAATCTGCATACTGAAGAAATGTTCAACTCCATATCGAACAAATGTTCATCTCCATATCGAACAAATGTTCATCTCCATATCGAACAAATGTTCATCCTCATACCGAACAAATGTTCATCTTCATACCGAACAAATGTTCATCTCCATACCGAACAAATGTCCTTCCTCATACCGAACAAATGTCCGTCCATCTCCCCTGAATTCCCTCAAATCCAATTTTACTTTCACTCACCCCCCTTCGATCAACCCTTATATACTTCCTGAACATTTGTTCACTCATCATGGGATTTTCGTTGCCCACGATCCAAAGAAAAAAACAAAACGGGATTGATACTATGAACAAACGAAACAAGAAACAGAAATTGAAGGAATTCCGAAAGCATGTAAAGACCATAAGAAGAAAAACGAACGACAAAATTTCTATAGCCGAAGCAAAACTGTTACTGCACACCCTCATATTTCATTTCAACGGTTTTGCCCGCCAGCAGCAACTCGTCAACGAATACATGTCGTACAAATACCACTGGGGTAATAAGAGAACGGCCAGTGTACTAAAATTCCTGTCTGATATCGGTATAATCGACCGCACCAGATCCGGCCACGACAACTGGACCCTTTTTTTCCTGGTCAAGGGTTTTCTGAAGAGATGTATGGAACGGATTGAAAGTGCAAAACTGGCCATCCGGGAGCGAGTAAACTGTTTTCGTTCCGCCATATTCTCCGCCACATGTGTGTGGGAAGCGAGAACGAAACCACGGATCGAAAGCGTGTGTTGTTTGAACGGATAATATGGCCGCAGGATTCCGCTGAAGGTTCCAGGTTTGGATTCGGGAGTGTTGCTCTCTATGGTCGGTAGCTTCGGAAGATGAGGATATTCTGGAATTTTTATCGTTCATCTCAAAAGATGATTTTATCTACAAATAATATCCCCACTAGATTTTCATTCAATTACTTTTAAATACAGCAAAAGCCTTTCTCGTTGAGGTGGGTATTATGGATCATTTAGGTGAGTATAATAAAAATCCCCTCAGCAGGATGATAGCTGGCCAGAGGAAGGCTGCAATACATTTCATGAGGAGCATGGAACCTCCTTATGACACGATCAAGGAAGAGGATACTCTTTACATGTCCACCAGGGACGGAATAACCGTGGCCAAGGCAAAGGTGGAGAAGGTCCAGAACTTCAAGGATCTAGATCCCCGCACTGCAAAGGATATTATTATGGAGCACAAGGACGATATCGCACCCACTAACATGATGATGGAGAGGGACATCTACAGGAAATATCTTACCATCATCTGGCTGGATAACGTGCAGGAGATGCCGCCCTTTACCGTATCTCCCCAGTATTTACACCAGAACTGGGTCTCCATAGAGGACATCAACAAGATCCGATCTTAATTTCGCTCCGGGATTCAGGGAACCGGAAGGATAGTTCCCGTTTTCTACGAAATAATTCAACAGTGGATCAGATTTATTCTTTCACAAATTATCTTTTCCATCCCGGGCAGGTCCCGCATACCCCTTTCCGGCCAGGGCATTCCCGCAAGATCGAATACTTTTTCTATCCTGGATTCCGTAGGCGCAAAGAGCTCTACCGGATCTTTCTCCACGGGTGTGAGACCAAGCGAGCTCATCAGTTCCCTGGTGCGGATCATGATGTCGTACCCGTATTCGGATCCGAACCGCTTTCCAAAATCTGCGAAACCTTCAATGGAAAAATCCCCAATGGCGGCCTCCACCGCTTCCGCCGAGGTTGAAAATACCAGGAACGAATGGACATCTTCCGATATCCCAAAAAGTTCGAAAGCTTCCCTTATCTGTCTCTGCCCCGATAGCATTAGAAGCAGTTCCACCGAGAAGCTGCGTGTGAAGTTCTTACATCGCGAGAAGTTTGCCACGGCATTCACGAAGGCGGTATCGAGATGTCTTCGCCCCAGTATGGAAGCAGGATCAAGGCACTGCACGTGGAGCCCGTTCGCTAGGCTGAATTCTTCCATGTTCCGGAAAAATACCTTGTGATCGAGCACTGACGATTCCGCAGGAAACAGACAGTACAAGTTCTCCCTTCCCTGTTTGGATCACTGTTTCAAGTTGAAACCG
>CAYRFL010000196.1:0-3977 GCA_964423515.1 uncultured archaeon | reverse complement strand
TCAGCGTTGGCGGCACATGGACCAGCAGCGCCGATGGCGCCTGGACCGTTACTGACACGGTCTGGACCGAGACATTCACCCTGACCGATGCTGATGAGTCTGCTGCCGGTGTGACCATCGATGTTACCGGAGCCAAGGATGCAAAGGGCAACGATCAGGAGGATTACACACCCGAGGCGGAGTTCGATATCGATGTGGCCAAACCAACTGTCACCGCGGTCGAGGTGGACACCGATCCGGTCTACGATGGCGATCTCGTTCAGAAGGTAAGCATAACCTTCAGCGAGGCAATGACCTCCGACGGTTCCGCCGATCCCACCATCACTTTCAGCAGCGGTATCTGGAACACAAACGGCGACGGAGCATGGTATAACGGCGACACCCTTTGGACCGAGAACTTCACCGTCACCGACAACGGCGAGGACGTATCCGGCGTCACCATAGACGTGGAGGATACCTCCGATATCACCGGGAACGATCAGGCCGATTACACTCCCGAGGCAGAGTTCGACCTCGATACCGAGAATCCCACACTCGATTCGGACGACAGTTCCGATGCGGGCGCCACCGGCGATACATTCACCTTCGATATCACCGTATCGGACAACATCGCAGTGGACAGCGTCAACGTGACATGGGCCCACGGAGGCCTTGGGGATAACGACGCACTTGCCGACGACGGCGACGGTACCTGGAGCCTCGACATCACACTGGACGACAGCCTTGGCAACCTGACATACAGCATACAGGTCAACGACACGTCCGGCAATTTCGTAAGGAACGCAACAGAGACCATCAACGTCACCGACAACGACGATCCGTCCCTGGACCACGACGACAGCCCCGATGCGGGAACCACCGGCGATACATTCACCTTCGACATCACGGTGTCGGACAACATCGCAGTGGACAGCGTCAACGTGACCTGGGCCCACGGAGGCCTGGGGGATAACGACGCCCTAGCCGACGACGGCGACGGTACCTGGAGCCTCACCATCACACTGGACGACAGCCTCGGGGACCTGACATACAGCATACAGGTCAACGACACGTCCGGCAACTTCGTGAGGAATGCCACCGAGACCATCACCGTCACCGACGACGACAACCCGTCGCTGGATGCTGATAACAGCCCCGCTGCCGGTACCACCGGGGATAACTTCGTGTTCGATATCACCGTCTCGGATAACATCGACGTTCAGAGCGTTAACGTCAGCTGGTCGCACGGCGGTCTTGTCATGAATCAGGCCATGGCCGATGACGGCGACGGTACCTGGAGCCTTACCATCACACTGGATGACGGCATAGGTGATCTGACCTATCGCATACAGGTCAACGATTCGTCTGCCAATCACATCAGGGGAGCGGTTCAGACCGTGGGAGTCAGCGATAACGACCCACCCACCATCGATTCCGACGACAGCCCGGCAGCGGGAACGACCGCCGACAACTACGTGTTCGACATAAGCGTGTCCGACAACGTTGGCATCGACAAGGTCTACGTGAACTGGACCCACGGCTCCCTCGACGGAAATCTATCCCTGACCGACGACGGGGACGGTACGTGGAGCGGGACCATACTGCTGGATGACAGCATCGGGGATCTGACTTACTACATCTGGGTCAACGACACATCCAACACCATAGTGATTAGCGTGCCCCGAGTGGTAGCCGTGAGCGACGACGACGGCCCCCAGTCCGCTCTTGACGCCGTATTGCCCTACTGGCACTGGGAATCCGAAAGGGTAGTGAACGCAACCGCTACGGACAACATCGGGGTGCAGAACGTGGCTCTGTGGTACAGGTACAGCCCAGACAACTCCAGCTGGAGCGACTGGGTGTTTTTCGTACTGGATAACGCAGCACCGTGGTCCTTCCTCTTCAACGCGACGAACGGAAGCGGCTACTACGAGCTCTATTCCATAGCAAACGACACCTCCGGGAACGAGGAAGCGGCTCCTGCCAACAATGATACCTACTGCGGATACGATCCCGCACCTCCAACGGCGGATGCCGGTCCCGACCAGACCGTTGACCAGGATGACGTGGTCACCTTCGACGGCAGCGGCAGCAGCGACGACGTCGCCATCGTAAGCTATGTATGGACCTTCGACGATGACGGAGGGCAGACGCTGAACGGCCCCGACCCGACCTATGTGTTCACCGAGGTCGGCAACTACGTGGTCACTCTGACAGTCACGGACATCCTGGGGAACCAGAGCACCGATTCGGTGATCATAACCGTGCAGGACATCACATCTCCTGTTGCGGTGGCGGGAGCGGACGTCACGGTGGACCAGCTCGATAACGTGACCTTCGACGGAAGCGATAGCAGCGACAACGTGGGCGTCGGAAACTACACCTGGACCTTCGAGGACGTTGGGACCGTGGACCTGTACGGCGTTTCCCCAACCTACAAGTTCCTGAACGCGGGCATATTCACGGTAACCCTGACCGTCACGGATGCTGCCGGGAACACGGGTACGGACACGTTGACCGTCACCGTGAACGATACCACGGCGCCCGTGGCCGATGCCGGAGAGAACACGGATGTGGACCAGAAATCGGTGGTCATCTTCAACGGCAGCGCCAGCACGGACAACGTGGGCATCGTGAACTACACCTGGACACTTGGTGATGAGACGAAATACGGCGCGATCGTACAGTTTACCTTCCCGAAAGCCGGCACCTTCACGGTTACCCTGACCGTCAAGGATGAGGCGAACAACACGGGTACGGACACGCGGACCGTTACAGTGACCGACAACACCCGGCCTGTGGCGGATATCAGTTCCGACCATACATCGGTAAGGCTGGACGGCAACCTGACCTTCGACGGAAGTAATAGCCAGGACAACGTGGGCATCGTGAACTACACGTGGAGCTTCATTCTCGGCAACACCACGGTGAAGATGTACGGGGCCAGTGTGAACTACACGTTCGACAAGGTCGGTACGTACAACGTGACATTGAACGTATCCGACGGGGAGGGGAACTGGGATACCGCAGAGGTGGCCATTATGGTGGACGAGCTGGAACCGCCCGTGATACTGGCCATTTCCGACGCCACCATCAAGCAGGGAGAGGAATTCACATACACCGTCAACGCAACCGCCAGTGGCAGAGGAAAACTCACATACGTACTCGTGGACAAACCCGCCGGAATGACCATCGACCTCCTTAAGGGCATAATAAAGTGGATCCCCACCTCACAGCAGGGGGGAGAGCACGAGATAACCATCCAGGTATCCGAGGAGAACGGCAGCTCCAACAGGACGCACTTCAACATAACCGTAGAAGCCCTGGACGGTCCCATCACCGTCACCGAGGAGGTGGAGCCGGGCGAAGTGGAAGAGATAGAGATAGAGGAAGAAGGAGTTCCCCGAGCCACCATCAGGGTGTCCGGGAACGGAACCCTCGTGATGACCCACAGCGACCTGAACGGGGTGAGCGGAAAGGTCGGCGAGATACCCGATAACCTTCGACACGTGGAAGTATTCCTGGAGATCGACCTAGACGACTACGAATGGATCGAGATCAAGCTTTACTACAACGAATCCGATCTGCCCAAGGGAGTTGCCGAGGACAAACTATTGCTATACTTCTGGAACGAAAGCTCCGCAGAGTGGGAAGTCGTCGACAACAGTGTCGCCTATCCCGACGAAAACTACGTCTGGGCCAATGTCACCCACCTTACCATCTTCTCTCCCATGTCCGAACCGAAGGATGTCGGGGCAAAGGAGGAGAGCAGCTGGACCATTTACATCGTGTTCGGCATACTGTTGGCGGTTATCATCCTGATTCTTGTCATATTCGTGGCCAGGAAGAAGGATGTAGGAGAGGTGGAGGACGAGGTGGAAGAAAAGGAGGATATGAAGGAGGTGGAGGACGACGACGACATTGACGAAGAGGAGGAAGAGGGAGAATGGGGTGATGACGAAGACGACGACGATGACGAAGACGATGAAGAAGAGGAG
>CAYRFL010000195.1:0-4037 GCA_964423515.1 uncultured archaeon | reverse complement strand
TGCGAGCGAAGCAATTGCAGGCCCGATATAATAATAATGAACTGAATAAGATGGGCCCGTGCCGGGCCCAAGGTCGATGGAACATCGACCCTGTACATCATGATTATTGGAGGGCTATAACGAGGCCGAGCGTTTTCTGTCGCTCGCTCGCCCTCGTAGAATATGCTTGAAGTACAGTATCCTGGGAAAACACATGCATCGGTGCCATTATCCCACCGTTATCCCGCCTCTTGGACCGTAAACGAAATGAAGCGGAATCGGCCCTTCGGGCTCCCGTAAACTCCGGGGCATCGAAGATACCCCTGATCCCTCGGAAACATTCTGTTTCCGACGGGCCCACGATTCTGCGCACATTGTCAAGCTGAAAACTTCGACTTTTTGTCGAACTTTTAACCGTTGACAATATATAGTCGACCTGTTCTTCCCCCGTTCGAGGCCGGTTCAACGGTGGAATACCCCACTTATGGTAATAATGGACCGGCACTGGAATCGGTTTGATTGGCATGCTCGAACAGATGGATATACAGCAGAATCCCTATATCGGCATCCTGGCGCTCACCAATGACAGGATGACCCTCCTTGCCTCTCTTGCGGAGGATGCGGAGGTCGAGGTCTTCGAAAAGGCCCTTGGCACGGACGTGTACCGATGCACGTTCGGAGGCCTGTCCCTTCTGGGCTCCCTTGGGGCCATCAACTCGAAAGCACTCATAATCCCCAATTTTGTCGATGTGGACGAGCTTGGCCTGCCGGATGATATCGAGATAATCACGGACGTCGGAACGAAATTCAATGCCTACGGGAACAACATCCTGGCCAACGACAGATTCGCACTTGTCCACCCGGATTACAACAAGAGAACACTGAAGAAGATCGGTGATGTGCTGGGAGTGGAGGCGGAGCGCGGGACGATAGGGGGTTTCAAGACGTTGGGCTCCGTGGCCGTTGCCACGAACAAGGGCCTTCTCACCCATCCCATGACATCCCAGGATGAGCTAGTATACCTTAGTGAGGTATTCGGGGTCCCGTGTGAGATAGGGACTGCAAATTACGGGGTCGGCCAGGTGGGAGCATGTCTTATCGCGAATTCCGCAGGGGCGGTGGTCGGTAATCGATCAACGGGGATCGAGCTCGGGCGAGTAGAGGATGCACTCATGTTGTATTGATATTGATTTTTTTTCTTCGTGCAAATAATACCCCATATTCGTTCACTCTATCCCCCGCCAATGACCAGGGGAAGAATGAGGGTAAGGGCAACGATGGTTCCCATGAGAGCCTCCCCAACGATAAGTCCTGTCGCCATCATATAGCTCTGCAGCAGGGCCATGGTCCTCTCCCGGTCTCCCCATTTCTCCGCTATTGCCCTGGGCTCGAGCCAGTGTTTCTCCCAGAGGTCCCTGGCGCCACCACCTGCCAGGAGGATGAAGCCGAGGCCCAGCGGAAAATACATACCCAAACCAAAGGCGGTACCCATCCCTATAAGGAGCTCGACGAACACGCCGATCACTACTCCCAGTAACAGTAGCCACCACGACACGTTCCCTGTAATAAGCACCTGCACGAACTTGGCGAAGGCGTTCGCCTGGGGCGCGAGCAGGTCCAGGTGGGCGGGATGGTCCGTCGGTAGCGCAAGGCCCCTTGAGAACATCACGGCGAAGAAGGCGGCAATGGCGGCTCCGGGTATTATGCCCAATGTGACAGCCTTAACAAGGTGGTAGGGTCTGTTCCCCACATAGCCGCCCACCTTGAACATGAGAATGATGTCACCGCTCATTGATATGGCCCCGCCGAAGACGGTGACCCCGATGATGGACAGCAGGACTATGTGAGCATCGCTGGTGGAGGTCAGGCCAATGACGTTCAGCAGCTTGAAGGTCAGAACGATGAGCATGAGCACGATGAAGGAGGTGGCGGAAACCGGCTCCGTTCCACATTCGCCCATGACCTTCACCGCTATGGCCCCTATAAAGAAGGTCGTGCTCACCAGAAGGAGGGACAGGAAGAACGAGTTCAGCCAGTAGCCGCTGCTGAGACCGAATATGATGAACACTGCGATGAATGTGAACGCGACCATCACCTTGATGTGGGACACCGGCCACTCGTACCATCCCTTGTTGGGCACGAAATCGAACTGCTTCGTATCATCGCCCTTTGTCTTGAAGAGGTCGGCGGTGGCGGTCTTGAACACCGGCGCCATCTTAATAAGGCCGGTGAACCCCCCGCCCAGTATCGCCCCGATGGCGATGACCTTTGCCACGTTGACGTTGGCCGCCTCCGGCGGTGAAATAGCCCCACCGGTAATTCCCGCCAGGGGAAACTGGGAAAGATTCACCATACCGTCGAGGGAGGGTATGTACACGGGAATATCGAAGGCAACGGCGGCGGGTATGATGATGAGCCAGGATACCAGGGTCCCCAGGGAGATTATGAGCGCGGTCCTGAACTTCATGAACCATCCGATGCCGAACTGAATCGGCATGAGGGAGAAGTTGACCACGGTGTATTTACTGATGAAAGGGGTAGTGCTGGGAAGCATCAGGTCGCCATGGCCGTAGAAGCTGTCCGGCATCAATCTGTCGAGGATGGACTCCTTCAACGGCCCTCCCGTCTTGAACAGGGGAAAATCCTTCAGAAATGTGAACAGCATGGTTCCGCCTATCCAGACCGTCACCGTCTTTATCGACCTCGTGGCCTGCTCCTTGGCCCCGCTCTTGACGTCCTTGGCTATGGCCATGAGCTGGACGAATCCCTCGAAGGAGGGCGTCGGCAGCGGATCCTCCACCAGCCATATCCGCCTGAAGATAATGAAGTAGAATATGCCCAGTATGCCTGCGATCACCGTGGCAAAGAAGGCTCCGAAGAGCAGCTCCGTTGAGGGTACCACGGTAAGGAAGCCTCCTCCGGTGGTCTCGTAGGACGGTGAAAGGGCCAGTAGATAGATGGCGGGGAATGAGAATACGAAGCCGGTGCATATCATGGCGGCTCCGTTCCCGGCGGTGGCGGCTATGTTTAGCTGCGGCGGGTCCCATTTCAGAGCCAGCCCCAGTAGATAGATGACGTACCAGGAACCGCTGACCACCATTCCGACCTTGAGTCCCACATACTGGTTGATCATGGCGAATAGCGAACCGATGATTATCGATATGATGACCATCTTCCAGTTCCACTTGGAGATGACGAAGCTTGAGCTCCGGTTCCTCTCCTCGAGATATTGTTCGCATACTCCAGTGTTGAAATTGGCGAACATCTCCGGCTCCAACCACTCCAGAGTCCCCTCCTCCATCCTTCGGAGCCCTCCCGGGGTCACCGGTTTCCTGTATGCGGACTTCAACACCTTTCCCATGATATTCAATCCCAGTACACGGATATTATCGGTGATATCGATTCTGCCAACCTTATCACATTATGGCATTGCTGTCGAAAGAATGTGAGATATGGTCGTTTTCAGACCAAACTTGAGTTTATTACTTATATCTTTTTCCGGTGATGTCGTGTAAAGCCGAGCCCTCCTGGCTCGACTTTACCAGGAAGACGGGCCAGCAAGCCTCGTCTTCACTGGATATGGGTACGTTCCTCTCAGCACGTTCCACTGTAACTTCAATCGGTCCATGAGAAGGCATCTTCTCTCCTATCCGATTCGTCCTCGTCGAGAAGGTCCTCGTCCGTATCCTGCTCATCGAGTCCGGTATCCCCTTCTCCCCACACGACGTCCTCGTCAATGAAGTCTATCTCGTCGCCCTCCATGTACTTGGCAAAAACCTCACCGTATCCGGTGTGCACGAAATCGTCTCCCCGCTTGCCGTACCGTCTCCTTCTCTCCACCATTTCGTCGAGAATCGCCATGTCCTTCTCCTGCTTCTTCTTCAAGGCCAGCTTCTCACCGAATTCGGCAAGGGCCTCGAGGGGCTTATCCTCCGAGAACAGGGAGTATATCTTTCGGCGGTACTCGTCGTCCCTCTTCTCTTTATCGCGCATCTTCTTCGCCTCTTCCTCCGCGATTATCTCGTCGGCCGTCTTCAGCTCCTTCTTCTTGTAAAGCG
>CAYRFL010000194.1:0-4080 GCA_964423515.1 uncultured archaeon | reverse complement strand
CAGAACTCGCAGATCATCGAGAAGGAGATACAGTAGGTCGATGGAAAGGGGCACTCCCCCTTTCTTTTTTTTTTCTTATATCGGATCATTTCAATACCCTTTCGAGGGAGGACGATCGACGAGGAACTTGAGGAATCGCGTCAATCGTTATATTTTCGTACTGAATTTTTTTAAACAAATGCGAGGAAAATGGTTGATTATTATAATAAATACTCTCGAATTGATGTAACACTTAAACATCCGTGGAACTATCTATTTATTAATTAGTCTTTTTACTAAACGAATAGCTGTGCAACTTCAGATGAAACTTGCCATAACATATATATAATGTTATAATGAATGTTTTGTTGCCAATTCCTAAACAGTTCGGGGAATTGTGAAACCAGAGAGGTTCAACAATGAAAGATAACAAGAGTTTTTCGAGAACGTTGTCCTTTCTCATCGTATTTCTGATGATATCCGTGGGCTTTGCCGTGTTCGCCCAGGAACTCGTCGACAGCGAGAGAAGGACCAGTGCGGAACTGACCGAGGTCAGCACGGAAATGGAACGTGATACGGAAACCCGTGGTGACTGGGGTTCGGGCTACGTCTTTGCCCTAACCCAGGGTGGATGCTGGGGCCAGAGCAACATGTATAGGTACACTATCGACGACAACAAGTGGGATACCATGTCGCCCTACCCCGCAAATAGGTACCGAACCCGGTGCAACAACAAGATATGCTATGATGGCGATGATTTCATATACGCCGTCCGCGGCAGCGGGTCAAGGGAATGGTACAGATATACCATTTCCGAGGACAAGTGGGACCGGATCAACCCGGACCTGCCCAACTCTGCCCGGTACACTCCCGGCCTTACCTACGTCGAGTATGACAACCATCGCTACATATACTGGCACCGGGGCGAGTCCTCGTCGAGCTTCTACCGGTTCGACATAGACAACAACCGCTGGGAGGGCATGAGCGGCATAAATACAAGACGCTACAGCACGACCATAACCTCTGCGGAACATTACGTCTACATGGTGTATGGCGAGTACAGCACCAATTTCTACAGGTACGACTGCCGGAACAACCGCTGGGAAGGCAGGCAGGGTTTACCCACCTACAGCCGGACCGGGATGACCCTGACATATGACGGCGCCGACAGGATCTGGTACGGATGCAACAGGTACCTGTACCGGTTCAACATCCGCTCCCAGAGCTGGGAGGGAGGCTCCTCCAGCAGGGGGCCCATGCCCCGCTGTCAGTTCACCGACGTAATGGCTGACGGGCAGGGCCGCATATTCGCCACTCCCTCGGGTTGCTGCTGGTACACCAATTATTACAAGTATGATATAAACTCTAACAACTGGCAGGGCCTGGCTTCCATCCCCGGAGGGGGATGGGGAAGCGGCTGGAAGCACGGCAGTTCCCAGGTGATAGTACCGCCCCAGCCACCCAAGTCCAAGTACGGCGGCGGCGCCGACTCCCCAACGGAGGAGGTGGAATGCAAGCCGAAGTCCAGCAGTTACTGGACCGGCTACGTGCGGGACTGGTTCGGCAGCTACAACAAGAACAACAACAACTTCTGCGTGGGTCATTACAGCTGGTATGAGAATTACCGGGGTTGGACCAAATTCGATACCAGCGCGATACCCGACGAAGCAGTGATCAAGGGCATAACGCTCCGATACTACAAGTACAGTGCAAGCTACACGTGGGCCTCGGAGTATACGATACATCACATGGCCAGCGACCCGGTGGACAACAACGACGCCGAGAACCTCTACAAGGACTGCGGCGACGGGAACGAATACTGTGAGAAGACCTATTCCGGCAGCTCCAGCTGGCACGACTGGAAGCTCAACGAGCAAGCCCAGACCGATCTCAAAGACAAGCTGACGGATGACTGGTTCGCGGTTGGTTTCTACAATCAGTACTCCGGCGACGGCTACCAGTGGATATACGGTTATTCCTCCGGGAACCGGCCTGTTCTCAAGGTGAAATATCAACTGGCGTTACCCCGTTTCTATACGGAGACCTTCAAGCAGCCGCTTTTCGGAGAAGATGCCAATGATTACGGTGTGGCCTGGAAGAGGTCCAGCAGCGATCCCGACAATGCCAGGAACGACAGGATCGACACCGATCCCAGTGTGTTCGACGAGGATTACGTGGCCTTCGACGATACGCGCTGGTGCTGGCGCATGGATACGGATCCCGCCAGGGGCTACAACCTCAACGAGCTGACGCTCCGGCTCGGGCTCGTGGACGTTACGTCCCTTACACTGAAGTTCGCCGTCCGCGGATTTGGCGGCTCCGGCAAGGAGGACGTGGAGGACGGCGTGTTCGTCAGTCGAGACGGGGATACCTGGTACAGCCTGTGGCCCTACCTCTACGACAGCGATTTCGCAGACGATTTCGTGGAGATCGGCCCCCTTGACCTGTCCAATCCGTTCCCGCCGGGGGAGGATCCCTTCGACGAGTTCGGCGACGGCAAGTCCATATTATACGTGAAGTTCGCCCAGTACGGCGACGCAAAGATACCCAATGATGGAATCCTGTGGGACGAGCTGAACTTCGAGTCGAACTTCGAGTCGTCCTACATGTTCGACATACCCCGCGTCGAGGTGGAGGCCGAGATGAGCGACGAGGTCATATTCGCAGAAGGACAGGCGCCCCCGGGCGATCCGGAATATTCCGATATAACCATCAAGCTCTCCGGACAAGGGCCCAAACCCCCGGGCGGTGCCCTTTACGGTATCAAGAAGATGGGCTGCAGGGGCAACGCCGAGTTCGTGAGATACGATATCGCAGATGAAAGCTGGGAGAAGATGACGAGTATGCCCGCCCGTCTGCGATGCCGCCAAACGGACAACAACATAGCTTACGATGGCGATGATACGATTTACTGCATGCGTCAGGACGGGGGCAGCGAGTGGTACAAGTACACCATCTCCACGGATTCATGGGAGAGAATGAGCCCCAACATGCCGACGGGCGTCTATTATTCTCCAGGGATGGTCTATGCCGAGTTCGACGGACATCATTACATCTACTATCATAACGGATACCGGTCCAGCAGCTTTTACCGGTTTGACCTGGATGCCGGGAGATGGGAGGCCATGGCCGGTCAATACATCTATCGGTACGGCCAATTTATAGTTTATGCGGATGGCTACGTTTACACCAACTACGGCTACCGTAACAACGACTTCTACCGGTACGACTGCCGCAACAACCGCTGGGACCGGATGCCGAACCTACCTTATTGCTACTACCGGGGCCCGTCCATCGCCTACGACGGAAAGGACACCCTGTGGTACCAGTGCAGGCGGAACTTCTACTCCTTCAACATCCGGAACCAGCAGTGGACCCACGGCTATCCGAGCATGCCCGGTTCCACCTGTACTGGCTGCGATCTGACCAGCGACGGTGAGAATTACGTCTACGGCATTCCGTCGGGATGGGGTTTCTGGAATCAGCCCAAGGACTTCTACCGCTACGATATTGCGAACCGTAAATGGGAATCCAAGACCCCGGTTTGCGGTGAAGGTTGGAAGATGGGTAGTTCCCTCGTATACACCCCACCGAAGGAGGGCTCACCCGCCGCGGAAACGGTTCGTCTAAACTACGAGAAGACGTCCACACCCGGCCTCGTCATCGACGACGACCCTCAGCTCGAGGGCGTTAGCTGGTCCTCGGCCGATGTGAACGACAACGACATGATCGTTCCCGGGGACGAATACGAGATCGAGTTCAGCGTCTCCTCGGCCATCGCCTTCGACGGCAGCATAGGCGACATAACCCTGAGCTACCTCTCGTGGCAGGGCGATATGATGGAGATATCCATAGAGCTACCCGAGCTCTGCGTCAGGGCCCTCACCGAAGTGGTGCTGGAGAACGGTCTGGGGCAGACTCCGCAGATCGTGGCAAACAACGACGCTCCAGGCTCGCTCATCGAGTTCAACGGGAAGGATCAGCACGGTGCCGATATGCCGCCTGTTGCCGTCACCTGGGACGCCGAGTGGGAGAACCGGGCGCATCGCGATATCGACGACATCACCTTCGATACGGCCGGTCTCGAGAAGAACCAGGCCC
>CAYRFL010000193.1:0-4163 GCA_964423515.1 uncultured archaeon | reverse complement strand
GGAGAGATTTTTTAAGATATAGTTTCGCGGTTTAACTAAGGACAATACCGAAATTCGATCCCTTGTTACATAACACTTTTCTTTAAACAACCGTTTTCAGAAATCCTCATTCTTCCAGCAAAGTCATCTTTACAATAACCCACAAAACGCTTTTGCCCCATGATTACGTATAACGCCTTGCGGGTTTCCGAACTTCCGTCGGGGGGAACAACCCCATAAAATCACCATTGGAGGGGTAGGAAGTTGCAGCGGAGCCGATAGGCGAGAGCCTGAAACCCGCTAGTTAGGCGAGTCCGCTAGGACCGAGGAGCGCCGAAGGTGCGACGAAGTTTTGCGGACTCGTCCAGAATTTAGTTTACCTGCCCGTAGTTTCCCCGATGGCGAAGTCATGGGGAAATTTGCGAAACTGACTTGCAGTTTCCGTGAATCGTTGGGTTATGCGATATGAAGAATAATCTTCTGATTATTCAAAATTTCAAATTCTTCTACCTTGGTCCGATTCACGAAGGGCTAAACGTACAAATTCTGGATGACAATGCTGTTTCGGAATGAAAGGCACATTGAACTTCAGATCTCAATGATGCCGTCAGAAATGGCCGTTGGTTGGTTCAATCGCCCGAAGGGTGATTTACGAGGCACGGAGTGCCGAAGTCAGCAGGAACGAAGTGACTGCTAACTTACAACGAGTCATTGATTCATTCGATACTGCATTGTCACCTGAAGGAGATTGCTGAATATTCCGTCGTAAACATGGGAGTGAAATCATTGGAATAGCGTTTTTGTCGTGAGGGTTCAAAAATAGTATTGAACCATCATCAAACGACAAAACAACTGGTTGACAAGAATTAATTTATTGTCGTAAGAACCAGATGAGTTCAATCCAATGATTCAGTTAAGTCATATGTGCAAATAGTTCCACAATCATGAAGTTGGGCAGGTGGGGACGGGGGATTGGAGGAAGCCAAACGAACAATGCACATGGTGGGGCGGTTTTACGGCATAAAAGGAATATTTAGACAATCTTCAAAGGCGAGTACGCAATTTCGCCTAACGTGAAGCGGGCTCGCGAAGTTGCGTCGGGGGGACATCACCACGGTCAAAATCACTTACATGGTGGGGTAGCAATTTGGGCGAGGCGGGAAAGGTTATCCCGCCGGAGCCGCGAGCCCGTGTGTTATGCGACCCCGCTAGGGGCAAGGAGAATCGAAGATTCGACGCAGTTTTTCGGCAACGCCGGAAAATCGTTTGGGGGGCGGAGTTCTTCAAGATGTTCTTGGAGAATTTCTTAAAAGCCGTGTTATGCAAAGGTATTCCTTTGCTCTTTTCCTCTTGTCGGTTTTATGAAGACCACCAAACAGAGATTTTCCGGTCTTTACCTAACGAAGTAAAAACCCATTTTCTTTTCCATATTATTGTACCAGAACCCATATCATCTAATAAAACAGCCTTAGCCACCTAAATAGATAACATTTTCTAAACCCTTGAAATGTGAATCTCCTGTTACTACTATGCCACCATATTTCTCTTGAAATGCGATAATTAACGAATCGATCATCCCAAAATGTTTCCGCGTTTTTCTCATATCATGCCTAATCTGAGCGGCATCTATCCAATCCTCGATATGAATTGAGTGAATGTCGGAATTGGCTCGAACAATAGTATATGACTCATCGAAATCCAATCCCTGCCGCAAGCAATACCCCTTCAATTCTGCAATATTACATTCGAGTGTTATTATCGTATCATCCCGTCCTTCGACGATCTGATTAACGATCGCACCTTTTTCAGAGCCAATAAAGTACTCAATCCAGGCATATGTATCGAAAATGAACATAAATTCACCATAAGTCTTCGTGCTCATCATCTTCCCGAATAAAAGGAGGTTTTCCTTTGAATATACCAAAACCACTGATATGCTCCTTCTTCTTGATATCAAGGTCTAATTTATCATGGACCGTTATACCCAGTTCCAGAGCACTCTGTCTCGGGAGGACAATCCCTAACGAATTCCCCCACTTCTTTACCTCTACTGTTATGTGTGTCATCTCTTACACCTATCATGTATATGTACTTCCTAATATTTAAAAGTTATACTTATATGTCTAACTCCAAACCACAAATAAGGCGTGTTCTAAGGGTTCTGGTACTTATCTTTTCACATATTTCTTAATTCTCTGCAATAGGGTTTTTACGTAAAACAATAGGCGTTGCCGAAATTTCGCATAACGTGAAGCGAGTTCGGGAAGTCACACGGGAGGGGGTATCAACCCAGTCAAAATCGCTGACATGGTGGGGGAGTGATTTGGACGAGGGGCGAAAGGTTATCGCCCCGGAGTCCCGAACTCGTGTGTTATGCGAGGGCGCTAGCCCCGAGCATTGGCGGGGGGCGGAGTCCCCCGACAAGCGCAGATTTACCGGAGCTCTAAACTACCATTTTCATGTAGTTTATTCGGCCTTTGGGGCGGGAAGGAGGAGGAATAAAGCATTGCGGAGCATGCCGGGAATCGTCGGGCAATTCCAGAAACCATCAATTTCTTCAGACATCATGCCGAAGGCCGATTCCCGCAAGGAAAATGGTAGATTAATTTAGATGATGAAGTTGCTCTGAACAGATCAGAGAAAAATATGGTTGTTCGGCCCATGCCATGGGCACTATCCGTAGGGACGAAGTCCCGAAGGATACCACGACCCGAAGGGGCGGGGAATATTTTCATCCTGTACAGGGCAACGGAATCTACTCGATGGTCCAAGTAATGTTCCGGGAATCCTTTGGTCCCTGTAATCATGAGATCGAAATGGTTCCATTTCCATGATTACTTCATGAAAAATTGGCGGTTGACATCCGTTGAAGGCGTCACAGTCCGTTAAAGAGCGTTGGAGTTAATGGAGTTCTGCAGGAAAGGACATTTAGCGAGTCGTACAAGAGTAAGCAAAGCGACTTTAAGGAGCGCAAACTCCAATGGTAATTTCGAAAAAGAGTGACTCGTTTTATTTATTTCCAAACCTTATTATTTTACCCTTTATTCCATCTCGAAAAAATATCGTTTGACCTTCTAAACCCCGATAATCTTCACATTCTTGATTGCTACAGTAATACCCTACTTCCCTATCTTGATCATTTTCTAAGTTCTTCTTATGATAATGGACTAATTTATTACCACATTTTTTACAGACCTCTTCGGATTCTTGTGTTTTCATGTACATATTTTCATCTCCTATTGTTTTAAAATGTCGTTTGAAAAGCACCACATAAGGAATAATATAAAATATCGGACCTGAAATGTGCACCTGGATGACACAAATCAAAATAAATTCGATTTCCTCCTAAATATACAAGATGATGTCCGTTGAGTCTTTTAAAAAAATTTGCGGGGTATATGTGTGACTGTAGCATATAAAATGTGTTTCCACAAACTATGATTTCTGGATTGATTATTTCTATTTCTTTTTGTATATAAGTAGAATCAGATTTAGCAAATTGTTCAATTTTTTCCATATCTGCATTAGGTTTACCAGTGAGTTTCTTGATATTCATTATTGCTACTGGATAAAGAGTTTTTTTTCCTAATTGTTCAAGATTTACTTCCGAATCTGCAAATGACGGAATAAAATTCTTTGAAGAATTAAGCAAAGTATATGCCCATCTTGCACAATTACGATATACATTCTTTGGGAATTCATCCCAAGAAATTTTTATTAAATCACTTATTGAACCCGGATAATCATTCGTCTCTTTTAATAGAAATAGAATTTTTCGATTTGCTTTTTTCCAAGCATCAATATCAATGATCCCATCTTCATTGAATGATTCAGAATAATAAGGTTCGGCTTTCCATTTTTGAAACAATTTTGTTATCTTATCTTTGTACATAGAATCACTCCCCCTATCTCGTTTAATTGTTGATTACCATTCGAGTACGCGTAATAGCTCAAACCTAAAGACAGAATTAACCGTCAATATGTGCTGTGGTCAATAACGACGTTGAAACAGGTGATATTGACTTATCGTCGGCGCAAGCCGCGAAACGGCGCACCGATGTCAACCATTCGGCAATTCGGCCAAAAGAGACCAAATATGAACATTCGTTAGGACCATCGAGGCGGAGGTAATTTCGCATAACGAGCAGCGTGTTCGCGAAGTTCGCCGAGAGGCGAGCGAAGCC
>CAYRFL010000192.1:0-4174 GCA_964423515.1 uncultured archaeon | reverse complement strand
TTGAAAGCCAGAAGCGAGCCGGGAGCGTCGTTGTTTGCCACGATCTGCGGAGCCTGTCCGAGACCGTTCTCCAGCACAACTTCGGTGAGGGCTCTGACGCAGAGCTCGGGTAGCTCTATGGGTATGTCAACCTGATCGCCCTCCCAGGACAGGTAGCTGAGGGTTATGTCCCCTATGCTGCCGTCGAAAGCGATGGCGGAGGAAACGCTGAACTCGATATCGTATTCGTCCCCGGGAATGATCATATCATCTTCGTTCACGTCCGCCGAGGACCAGGTGATGCCCTCGAGCTGGGGATCGTCGTCGATGACGAGGCCGGGTGTGGACGTCTTCTCGTAATTGAGGCGAACCGTTTCCGCGGCGGGAATGCCCTCCTTGGCCCCCACATATACGAGGGAGCTGCCCATCTTCCAGCCATATCCACAGGTCTGGGCCAGGCTGTCCCACTTCCTGTTCTGGATGTCATACCGGTACAGGTTCTTGGGAGGATTCATCCAACTGTCACCGGAGGGAATGCCGTAGACGTAGTTGTCGCCGTCGCTCTCCAGATCGGTGCCCGTGCAGCGGGGGGCAGGCATGCTGGGATAACCGGTGGTCCACCGCTGGTTGCGGATGTTGAAGGAGTACATGTTCTTCCTGCACTGGTACCACAGCGTGTCCTTCCCGTCATAGGTAAGGGCCGGGCCGCGGTAGTAGCAGTATGGCAGATTGGGCATCCTGTCCCAGCGGTCGTTCCGGCAGTCGTAGCGGTAGAAGTCGTTGTTCCGGTAACCGTAGTTGGTATAGACGTAGCCGTCCGCGTATACTATGGTGGTACCGTAATAGTACAGGTAAGCACCGCTGTTCATGGTCTCCCATCTCTCGGCATCAAGATCGAACCGGTAGAAGCTGCTGGACCGGTAGCCGCGATGATAGTAGATATAGTGATGGCCGTCGATCTCTGCATATACGATACCGGGCGAGCCGTAGGAACCCGAGGGAGTGTTCGGCATCTTCTCCCACGTATCGGTGGATATGGTGTACTTGTACCACTCGTTGCTCCCGTCCTGCCGCAGGGCGTATATGTGATCGTCGCCGTCATGGGCCATCTTGGCGTCGACGTTACCCATTCTCACGAATCCGGGCAGTCTCGTCATGGCCTCCCAGGAATCCCGGGCGATATCGTATCTGACGAACTCGTTCTGACCCCCCATGCAGCCCAGCTTTTTCAGGCCGAAGAGAGCGCCTCCCGGGGGTTTCGGACCGCGGCCCGATAGCGTTATGGTTATGTCGGAGGATTCCGGGTCGCCATCATCGGCCTGTCCCTCGGCGAATATGACCTCGTCGCTCATCTCCGCCTCCACCTCGATGCGGGGTATGTCGAAGAGGTAGGAAGACTCGTAGTCGGACTCGAAGCGCAGTTCGTCCCACAGTATCCCGTCATCGGGTATCTTCCCGTCGCCGTACTGGGCGAACTTCACGTATAATATGGACTTACCGTCGCCGAACTCGTCGAAGGGATCCTCCCCCGGCGGGAACGGATTGGACAGGTCAAGGGGGCCGATCTCCACGAAATCGTCTGCGAAATCGCTGTCGTAGAGGTAGGGCCACAGATTGTACCAGTCCTCCCCGTTGCGGCTGATGAACACGCCGTCCTCAACGTCCTCCTTCCCGGAGCCGCCGAAACCGCGGACCGCGAAATTCAGTGTAAGGGATGTGACGTCCACGATACCCAGGCGTATCGTGAGCTCGTTGAGGTTGTAGCCCCTGGCGGCTTCGGTGTCCATGCGCCAGCACCAACGCGTATCGTCATAGGCCTCGTAATCCTCGTCGAACACGCTGGGATCGGTATCGATCCTATCGTTCCTGGCGTTGTCGGGATCGCTGCTGGACCTCTTCCATGCGACTCCGAACTCGTTGGCCTCGTCGCCGAAGAGCGGCTCCTTGAACGTCTCCGCGTAGAAACGAGGCATCGATATCTGGTATTTCACTATGAGGGTGGGGCGGTTCCCGGAGGAATAACCGTATATCCATTGATAGCCGTTGCTCCCGTACTGGTTGTAGAAACCAACTGCGAACCAGTCGTCCAGAAGCTTGCCCTTGAGGTCGGTAATGGCCTGCTCGTTGAGCTTCCATTCGTGCCATCCCGAGCTGCCGGAATAGGTCTTCTCGCAGTAGGCGTTCCCGTCTCCGCAATCCTGATAGAGGTTCTCGGCATTGTTGTTGGTCACCGGGTCGCTGGCCATGTGATGTATCGTATACTCGGAGGCCCACGTGTAGCTGGCGCTGTACTTGTAGTACTTGAGGGATATGCTTTTGACAACCGCATTGTCGGGCACCGCGCTCGTGTCGAACTTGGCCCATCCCCGGTAGTTCTCATAATTGCTGTAATGGCCCACGCATAAATTGTTGTTGTTCTTGCTGTAGCTTCCGAACCAGTCCCGCACGTAGCCGGTCCAGTAACTGCTGGACTTCGGCTTGCATTCCACATCCTCCGTTGGAGAATCGGCGCCGCCGCCGTACTCGGACTTGGGAGGCTGTGGCGGTACGATCACCTGAGAGCTGCCGTGCTTCCAACCGCTTCCCCATCCCCCTCCGGGGATGGATGCCTGGCCCTGCCAGTTGTTGGAGTTTATGTCATATTTGTAGTAATTGGTGTACCAGCAGCAGCCCGAGGGAGTGGCGAAAATGCGGCCCTGACCGTCGGCCATTACGTCGGTGAACTGACAGCGGGGCATCGGGCCCCTGCTGGAGGAGCCTCCCTCCCAGCTCTGGGAGCGGATGTTGAAACGGTACAGGTACCTGTTGCATCCGTACCATATCTTGTCGGCGCCGTCATAGGTCAGGGTCATCCCGGTCCGGCTGTAGGTGGGTAAACCCTGCCTGCCTTCCCAGCGGTTGTTCCGGCAGTCGTATCGATAGAAATTGTTGCTGTACTCGCCATAGACCATATAGACGTATGCCTCCGCAGAGGTTATGGTCGTGCTGTAGCGTCTTGTACTTATGCCGCTCATGGTCTCCCATCGGTTGTTGTCGATGTCGAACCGATAGAAGCTGGACGAGGACTCGCCCCGGTGCCAGTATATGTAGTGATGGTTGTCATACTCGACGTAGGTGAGACCGGGGGTGTACCTTGCCGAGTTGGGCAGGTCCGGGCTGATCCGGTCCCACTTGTCCTCGGAGACGGTATACCTGTACCATTCCCTGGACCCGCTGCCCCGAACGGCGTATATGTAATCGTCGCCATCGTAGCAGATCTTGTTGTTGCACCGGGTCCGATACCTGGACGTGGGGAAGGCCGACATGGTATCCCACTTGTTGTCGTCTATAGTGTACCGATACATGTTGCTCTGGCCCCAGCATCCGCCCTGACAGAGGGCATAGACGTAGCCCGAGCCCCAGTCACCACGGGTTTCTGTATCACTTTCCGTTTCGGTGCTCACCTCGGTAAGGTCGGCACCAGTCCTGCTCTCACGGCTGACGAGCTCCTGGGCGAATACGGCAAAGCCCACGGATATCATCAGAAACACGATGAGAAAGGACATCGTTCTCGAAAAACTCTTGCTTTCCATCATTGTTGAACCTCTCTAGTTTCACAATTCCCCGAACTGTTTAGGAATTGGAGGTAAAATATTCATACAACCTTTATATATATTTTATTGGAGACGTATCGATAAGTGTCAATTATAAAACAATAAGTGGTTACCATTAAATGCACCATTCATGGAGACAATATTATTAAGTTAAACCAATTAAGTCAAGAGCGTTCAATTATTGAATGATTATGCGGGGGGAAATTCATTTATTGAATATGGTCAACTATTCTCCGAATTCGCCGGGGCCGTTTAACCAATTCAATGAGAAAAGTATAAGAATTGAAGATGCCGGGAAAGCGTTGATTAAATGCGGAAGTTATTGGCCTGTAAATTCTGAAAGATATGAAAAAATGCACCAATGGATGGACAAACATAGCGAAATGGATCTGTCAGTCAAGGATATTCGCATTATTGGTATGTATAATCTCAAATTCCCATTCTTTAACCACGATCTTGTGATAAGGGCGGGTTTAACAGAACGCCATTCCATTGAAAGAAATATCGTGAGAGCTCTTCAGAAAAAAATAAAAAAAAAGAAAGGGACAGTGCCCCTTTCCATCGACCTACTGTATCTCCTTCTCGATGATCTGCGAGTTCTG
>CAYRFL010000191.1:0-4208 GCA_964423515.1 uncultured archaeon | reverse complement strand
CAGGGACGATGACGACGACAATGACGGGATATCCGATGCGGAGGACGACTACTATGTGGGCAATACACCCGAGAGGAGGGGGCGACCGGGGCGTATGATGATGAGGGGGTTCGGGGGATGCAGATCCGGAGGAATGAGAGGTGGAGGTAGGTCCGGCTGAGGACGCAGCGGGAAGCGGTAACAATTCCTTTCCCGCTTCCTTTTTTTCCGGGGGAGTATCTCTGAACATCATGCAGAAAGACCACAGGACAATGAGAAGGGTGAGCATGGCCCTCTACATTACAAATTCCCTACTTATCGGTGGAAATCTCCTCTTCTTGTTTCTCGATCTCATAGGGTGATAACCTGGCAAGAAGACTAATATCATTCGGTATGCCCACGAGGGCTTTACGGAACGTATGGCGAAAGAAGGTCCGCACCATCCTCGTGGTGCTGGCCCTGGGGTTCACCATCGGCTCCATTGCATCGGTGTACGCCGGTATCGATTCCACGAATACCAATACACGGGAACTTATCGACAATTCCAGCGAGAACACACAGCAGCTCGTGGATAATGCCGTTTCAACCACCCGGAAGATGATCAATGCGACAATTAATGATACGGAGAGAATGATCGGATCCGTGGTGAATAATACGCAGAACATGATAGACGACACGCTCGCAAGCACACAGGAGATGATCGAAAGTACCGAGCAATCCTTCGACGAGATGGAGAACGAATCGGAGATCCAGATGACGAAGATCACTGTCAGCAACATGACGGGAAGCCGTCCACCGAGCTATTCCGAGATTCAGGAATATATAATAGACAATATATCGGGACTGGAAGGGGTGGCCGACATCGTACCGAGGATAGAAAAATCATACGGGAACAACATGGATCCCGTGATGCCCCCCACGAGACAGGGGCCTGGCGGTGGCGGCGGTCAGCGGCCCCAGGGCGGTTATTCGCGTATGAAGGCGGATTACGTCATAGAGGGCATCCCGCTGGAGCCATCCCTTACGGATCGATACCACCTCCTTCCCCTGGACATCATCGAAGGCGGAAATCTCGTCGAAACGGACAGCATGTTGGTACTCATCCACAGGGACCTCGTCGATTATTTCAATGCGAGCGTTGGCGACAACGTCACCATCGAAGATACGGAGTTCACGGTCACGGGAATCTACTACAGTGCTCTACAGAACACAACCGTTTACATGAACATCTCCGACGCAAGGGAGATGCTCGGCCTCGATGAGGGGAGCTCTCACATCATCGACGTCTATGCGGAGAATGTCTCGGTGGTGAACAACCTGACCGACGAGATAGGCTACTGGTATCCGGATTTCCAGATCGAGGCTTTCAAGGATTCGTACGCATCCTCCGCCGAATACGTGGAGAGGCAACAGGAAATGCAGGTCCAGAGGCTGAACCAGGATGCCCAGACACAGATAGATGATCTCGAAAATAGCAGGGACGTGCAGATCGCGGAACTGGAGCTTGCCCGGGAAGAGCAGATCACCCAGCTGGAAAAGGAAAAGGACGAGCAGGTCGCGCAGATAGAGAAGGACCGGGCGGAGCAGGTCTCGGAGATGGAGGACGACAAGGTCCTCCTGGACACCATCGGAGCCCTCATCATCATCGTATCCGCCATCTCCGCCTGCATCATCATCATCGTCATGATGTTCTACACGGTCCGTGAGAGAAAGAGGGAGATCGGCATATTCAAGGCGCTGGGCTTTACCGGCAAAAGCATAGTGGGGCAGTTCGTGATAGAGGGCATCGTCATTGGCCTTCTGGGCGGGCTCCTGGGCATCGGGATATCCGTGGGCCTTGGTCCGTTCTTCACCGATCTGGTCTTCCCGAGTTCGGAGGTCTATATCGCTTCGAGGCCCGGGGAGGCCCTGGTAATGACCGTTATATGTATCACCGCTCTCCTGGGGGCGCTGGGAAGTCTCTTCCCGGCCTGGGGGGCAGCACGAAAGAGAGCCGCGGAGGCGATCAGAAATGAGTGAAATGACAGGTAATATACTAATGGCGAAGAAGCTGGAGAAGACCTTCAGCAAACAGGGAAGCGAGGTAAAAGCCCTGCGGGGAGTGAATCTTCAGGTCAGGAGAGGGGAGTTCATCGCCCTCCAGGGGCCCAGCGGATCCGGCAAGACCACGCTTCTCAACATCCTCGGCTGCCTTGACCGGGCAACATCCGGAAAGGTCATCATCGACGATACTGACGTCTCCCTGATGAACGAGAGGGAACTGGCCGGCATCAGGGGCACGAAGATGGGATTCGTGTTCCAGGCGTTCAACCTCATACCGATACTCAATGCCTTGGAGAACGTCGAGCTTCCCATGGAGCACAACAGGAATCTCACGAAGGCCGAGAAGAGGGCGAAGGCCCGTGAGCTCCTGAAGCTCGTGGGGCTCGCGGACAGGGAAAAACACAAGCCCGACGAGCTGAGCGCCGGGGAGCAGCAGCGGGTTGCCATAGCCAGGGCACTCGCCAACGACCCTTCCATTATCCTGGCCGACGAGCCCACCGGGAATCTCGATTCACGCAAGGGCAAACACATAATGAAGCTTCTGGGGGATCTGAACGATCAACTTGGAACCACGGTCATAATGGTAACCCATGACGATGTCATGGCAAGGCTGACCAGGAAGATCGTCAAGCTCAAGGACGGAAAGATCAGAAACGTCAGGGATCTAAAGAGCGAACGCAACACCCTCGATATCGCGGACGAGCTGGAGATACCGAACCATATCATAGAAAAGCTCGTGAAGGCAGGATACGATACGCTTGACAGAATCCTGAAGCTCAAGGACCGTGACATTAACAAGATCCCGAAGGTCACGAAGAAGGATGCCACCCGAATAAGGAACAAGGTCCGGGCATATAAGCACGGGATATAGGGGAGGTGTGATGCATGGGACTTCTGGACAGGGCAACGAGGAACATCATGAGAAAGAGCACGAGGACCATACTGGTCTCCCTAGCGCTGTGCTTCGCAATAGCCTCGATAATCTCGGTGTACACGGGAACGGAGGCCGCCAGCGAGAACACTAAGGAGATGATCGCGGATTATCAATCGTACATAGTCGAGATGGGGGAGCTCAGCGACGTACAGGAAAGAATGATACAGGTCACCGTCGGCCGGGGAGGAGGTTTCAGGCCCGGGGGCTGGGGGGGTGGGGAAGATTCCTCCACAGCAACAATGGTTACGCAGGACGAGGTCAGTATCATAACCTCCGTGGATTTCGTCGAGGCGGTCATTCCCAAGATCAGCAACTCCGTGGGCGAGGTGGACATGGAACAGATGAGGGAACAGATGAGGGAGATGAGACAGCAGGGGGGAGGAGGTCCCGGCGGATCCGGGGGCGGAGGGTTCGACAGGGATGCCATGATGGCATCGTTCTTCGATTATTTCGTGGAGGGCGTTCCCCTGGACACCTCGCTAAACAATAAATATTCGATACTTCCGTCGAACATCGTGGAGGGAAGGCAGCTTACCGGGAACGATACCGGGAATGTGCTCATTCGGGATGAACTGAAGAGCTTCTTCCAGGCCGGCATCGGGGACGTCATCGACATAGAGGGACACAATTTCAAGATAGTGGGTATCTATTCCAGCGAAGTCAACAGGAACACCGTCTACATGGGAATTCCGGACGCCCAGAAGGTGGCGGGGATGGAGGCGAACGAATACTCCTCCCTCGACGTCTACGTAGAGGACAGGTCCGTCATCGATATGGTGGTCCTCGACATACAGGACAGGCTGGGGGAAGGTTTCGGCGTCACGTCCTATGCGGACCGGAACGCCCGCTTCTCGGACCGGATGCAGCAGGCGCAGGAGAACGAGATCGCCAGCCTTACGGCCGACAACGAGAAGGTGGAGAACACGGGAATACAGGTCATGGCGATATCCATCGTCACCGCTGCCCTCATCGTGGTCTTCCTGAAGATATACACGGTGAAGGAGAGAACGAAGGAGATAGGCATATTCAAGGCGCTGGGATTCTCCGAGAACAGCATAATGTTCCAGTTCATCGCCGAGGGAACCATGATCGGCCTCCTGGGAGGCGTGTTCGGCATAGCGATCGGCTGGGCGGGAGCCCCCTACCTGGCCCGGTGGCTGCTGCCGGAATCGGACGTTTACTCGGGCATAAGCCCCACCGTGGAGCTCATACTCCTCGGATTGGGACTCGCGGTACTTTTGGGGACCGTCGG
>CAYRFL010000190.1:1195-4253 GCA_964423515.1 uncultured archaeon | reverse complement strand
GCCACGACATTCAATTCCTGTTCATCGACTGCAACGGGGACCCGGTAAAGGTCCTCGATTTTGCGCTGGAGATCGACGGCATACAACTGTACAACAGCTCCCTGAGCGTGCTGAACAAGGAGAACGCCCTGATGTACGGGTTCGTCAACGGAACGGACAACACCGACGTTGGCCTTCTGGACATCCGCAACCTCCTGAAGACCGAGAACGGAAGGATCAAGAGACCCACGAGCATCAAGTTCATCGCCTTCTGTGCGACGACCACCTGCACCTCCGTCGATGTCATCATCGGGGAAGTGATCGACATCCAGTAGAAACGGGAGAGTGATATTCATCACAGCAGGAGAGTTCGATGCAAATGATCGCAGGATGACGGCGGGAAAGAGGACGGGGTTCTTCGTTTACCTCGTGGATGCGGGGGCGAACCCGAAATACCAGGTAGTGCCTTTTGGGGCATCATTGAAAAAACTGACGATATACTTCGATTCCACATGCGCCTTCAACGTCCGGATCGAGGTAAGGATCGACGGAAAGGTCATCGCCCGGGCCCGGGGAGCCAATGAGAAGGTGAAATTCGATATCAGCGAACCGATACCCCCGAATGCGAAGGTGGAGTTCGAGTCCACCGAGATCGCCGCGACCGCGGATTGGCATGCGGTGGTCTATGGGGAGATCGTGTGCTAGCCTAATGGGGGTATGCCTATGGCAGACTTCACCCAGAATGACAAGAAGATCAGTTCGGGCATACGAACGGCGTTCCACGTATATCTCGATTCGGGAACGACGAGCAAGACGCAGAGGGTACCGTTCGGCTGCATGTTGAAGAACCTCTGTATCTATTTCGATACGGACTGCGACTGGCTCATTCAGGCCAAGGTCACCATCGATGGAAAGGTGGTCGCGAGAGCACGCGGGAAATCACTCAAGGTGGAATACTCGCTGGAGGAACCGATATTTCCGAACTCGGATGTCGTGTTCGAGATATCGACCATCGGGGGGACGCCCAGTGGTTATCAGGTGGCGATGTGGGGAGATGTGTGCGGGAAATGTTAGGATGATTTTGAGTCCGAAACAATATAAAGATAAGGAGGTTTCATTCGATGGCTTTACCTATGTCGTTGAAGAAAAAAGGGATTATATATCCGGATTATAACACCATGAGGGCGGTACTTAATGGAGAAACTGAATCCTTCCCAAGAATGGAACCTATGAAATCTCCGTCGTATCCTTCCCCGGGTTTTTCTTCCCAATCTTCAAAGAGCAATTCTAGTTATCCTGTTGGAAAGATGAATGTATCTTTTTACGATAGATACGGATGCAGGGTCCGGGCAACACTGTATTATCCCGCTAAGCCTTGGATGGATACACCACAGAGAGAAGAGCCGGTCAATGGAACTGGTTCAAATGGTGCTCAAGTGGATATTCCTAGTGGCCCGGAGAGCGTTACCATCTGGCCCGCCGGGGCTCCGTGGTTCGCGGGAGAGGATGACGATAAGTTTCCGATAATAATATACGGCCCCGGCCTTTTCTGTGTTAAGACGTATTATGATTGGATGGGGCAGCTTGCTGCCAAAGGAATAGCTGTATTGATAATCGACTTTGTGAATAATAACGGATTCAACGATGAAGACAGTGAAACAAGTCATTCGGAAGGGTTGGGTAACAGGTATCCCGACTGTGATAGTCCTTATCCAGAGAATTGGCCGGATCTCTGGCCATGGGTATATGAACTTGTTGATTCCATAGATTGGGTTCAGGGCTATACCAATGGAGAGTGGTCGAAGGAAGGTAATCCAGATCACGAGGGGGAAGACAATGGCCCATCCTATATCGACTATCCTCTACCATCACCTTTATTTGATCTTTCCGGCAAATTCGATACAATCTATCTTGCGGGTCATTCAACCGGTGGTACCATGGGATTGGTGGCTTCCTCATTCGATGAAAGGATAACCAAATTAATTCCAATGGCGAATTATGATGAGGGGGGTGTGGGCGTAACTTGGCATGACGCAAATCTACAGGCAAAAGGCCCGTATCCTTCGGATAATAAGAATGCCATTACCGAACCGATTCTCTTCATGGTCGGTGAACATGATTTGGTTGCGAAACCGTGTAACGATACTGACAATATCACCAATTCTGATCCTTACGGTGAATGCAGCCAGAGATCTAACTCCTATTATACATACCAAGAAATCAATTGTCAAAAATGTTTATGTTTGTTTGAAAATAATGATGATACCGATCCCACAGAATATGTCAACCATCAAAGCTGGTGTGACAAGGATTCACTCTCACAAAATGATCAAGAAATTACACCTGGTGGTGCTTATTGTGAGACAGTTCAAAAAAACGCCCGTCAGATGATCTCGAAATGGATCGATGATGATTTCGATGGTCTAAAAGCGATAATAGATGCTGACGTGAATAAAATTAATTACGTTACAAACATTTCCAGCCTTCTAATGGTTTATTCGGTGTCTCATCCAGTTGATATAAGTATGATTGAAGCAGATTAAAAGAGAGTTACAGCCCAACTTTGAAATTTGATGTCATCCATTCACACCATTCGACAACGAGTAAATAATAAAGGAGAGTTCCGATGCGAAATGGATTCCACCTTATTATGATGTTCCTGATACTTACTTCCATGGTTCTCGTTCCAATGCCTTCGGGGGCACTGGATTATGGGATGGACCAGGATTTAGGTAATGTCAACGCGTCCTTTTGGGGGGAGGAAACGGATGACAGATCAGGATGTTCAGTAGCTTGTGTAGGTGATGTAAATGGAGACGGTTACGATGACATCCTGATCGGAGCATACGATAATGACGACGGTGGTGAGAGTGCAGGCCGGACATACCTGATCTTCGGCAAGCCCTTCGAATGGACTATGGACATCGACCTCTCCGAGGCGGATGCATCATTCCGGGGGGAGGACGAAGGCGACGAGTCCGGTTGGCCAGTTGCGGGGGCGGGGGATGTCAACGGGGACGGATACGATGACATTCTGATTGGAGCCAATAGGAACGAAGAAGGAGGTTGTTAAGCAGGG
>CAYRFL010000190.1:453-1185 GCA_964423515.1 uncultured archaeon | reverse complement strand
GTCCTAGCGCCTCCAGGTCCAGCGCAGGCCAGGCGGCCGCGCCCCCCGGCCCCGCGGCCGCGGGCCCCCCGGCCGGGCCCGGCCCTGTCAACGGCGATGGATACGATGATATTCTTATTGGAGCCACCCTAAACGATGACAGCGATAGAGACGCAGGTCAGACGTACTTAATTCTCGGCAAGCCCACTGGCTGGGAGATGGACATTAACCTCTCAGAATCGGATGCATCCTTCCTGGGAGAGGACTCTCCCGATCGTTCTGGATGTTCAATCGCGGGTGTGGGGGATGTCAACGGGGACGGATACGACGACATACTGATTGCGACTATTAACGACGACGGCGGTAGCGAAGCAGGCCAGACATACCTGATACTCGGTAAACCCGTCGGTTGGGCCATGGACACCCGCCTATCCGATTCAGACGCGTCATTCTGGGGGGAGCATGCGGACGATAAATCCGGAAGCTCGATCGCAGGTGCGGGGGATGTCAACGGGGACGGATACGACGACATCCTAATAGGAGCATGGGGTAACGATGATGGTGGTAACAAAGCAGGTCAGACATACCTAATTCTTGGCAAGGGCTCCGGTTGGGCTATGGATACAAACCTGTCCGTGTCCGGCGCGTCATTCCAAGGAGAGGAAGAAGGCGACTGGGCCGGTCGGTCCGTGGCGGGAGCGGGGGATGTCAACGGGGACGGATACGACGACATCCTAATAGGAGCATGGGGTA
>CAYRFL010000190.1:0-353 GCA_964423515.1 uncultured archaeon | reverse complement strand
ACAAAGCAGGTCAGACATACCTAATTCTTGGCAAGGGCTCCGGTTGGGCTATGGACACAGTCCTCTCCGCTTCGGATGCATCATTCCGGGGGGAGCACACGGACGACTGGTCGGGAATATCAGTTGCAGGAGGGGGCGACATCAATGGGGACGGATATGACGACATTCTGATCGGAGCATACGAAAACGACGAAGGTGGTAACGGTGCAGGCCAGACTTACCTCATCTTCCCTGACCACAATTCTGGGCCCACATCCGTTACATCGATCAAAGCCTATTATGATGAAGAATGCACCCATGAAACGTCCAATGCATACCCTGGCAGCAAGATATATCTGGAACTGCAGGGAATC
>CAYRFL010000189.1:0-4280 GCA_964423515.1 uncultured archaeon | reverse complement strand
CCGTTGCCCTGAAACTGATTGTTCGTGTTTCCATATGATGTATACTATTGTTTACTATAGTATTTATTTTTTACCATCCGTATCCAAGATTCTTCCCATCCCCCAAAACCATATCCCTGTGTCCGTCCCGGTTGGTCGGCCCCGCCATTTACTACCGGGACGATAGCATCACTTTGTACCTCGGGGACTGCCTCGAAGTTCTGCCAGCGATTCCTACTGGCTCGGTCGACATGGTCTTCGCGGATCCCTCGTACTTTTTGTCATCAGGAGGCATCAAATGCAAGGGCGGCCGCATGGTCCCCGTAAACAAGGCCGAATGGGACAAGCCCAATGGTCTTGAAAGCATCATGGAGTTCACCCGTGTATGGCTAAGTGAGTGCCGGTGGGTGCTTACGCCGTCCGATCCCGGATCACCCGTCTTCCAGATCCTCCGCGGCCAGTTCCGAGAACTCCCGGAGCTTCTGCGCCAGCAGGTTTCGGGGTATCAGTTTCGTCTCGTACTCAGCGATCATCGTGGGTGAGAGCGTCCTGCTCAGGGCGTATTCCACCACCTCGTCGTCCTTTCCTTTACAGAGGATCACGCCCACGCTCGGGTTCTCATGTTCCTTGCGGTGGTCCCTGTCCAGTGCCTCCAGGTAAAACTCCATCTTGCCGAGGTATTCGGGCTTGAATTCGGTTATCTTCAGTTCGAATGCCACCAGGCACCGGAGGCCCCGGTGAAAAAATAACAGATCGATGAAATAATCGTGGTTTCCAACCTGAAGCCGATATTCCTCTCCCACGAAAGTGAAATCCTTTCCGAACTCCAGTATGAAGAGCTTCAGATTCTCAACTATGGCCCTTTGCAGGTCCTTCTCCGAGAAGTCGTGTGGCAGGTCCAGGAAGTCCAGTACGTACCTGTCCTTGAAGGTTGCCGTAAGGGAAGGATGGATTTGTGTCAACGCTGTTGACACATTTGCAGATGATAGTAAAAAACGTTCATAATAGCCACTATCCAACTGCCGTTTTAATTCTCGATGGGTATATTTTTCATTCCAACATAATTGGATGTAGAACTCCTTTTCTTCAATACTTTTGGTCTTTGAGAGTATTATCAAATGGTTTGACCAACATATTTGTGTCAACATTGCTGACACATTTTCATTACCACGATAGGTCTCGTAGAATTGCTTCATGCGGTATAGACCCCTCCGAGTGAACCCCTTGACTTCCGGCAAGTTCCTATGAATGTAATCAGCAAGGTTGTCCACTGTCTTAGCACCCCATTCCTCCCTCCCAATTTTATTACTGATATACTTCCCCACTTTCCAATAAAGATCTATCAGTTCTCTGTTAACACTTTTCAAGGCCCTGAATCTGGCCTTTTGAATTAATTCCCTTACTTCCAGAAAATCTTGTTCAAAGCTGGTTATTTCGTTCAATTGATCCATCGTAATTCTCCTTCGATACCAATATTTATTCCTCCGTTCTAAATCTTTTCCTTCAATTTCCTCGCTTACTACTTACTTACAACATCCCATAACCAACCCATAACCATCTAACGAACCCCCAAAACCATATCCCTGTGTCCGTCCCGGTTGGTCGGCCCCGCCATTTACTACCGGGACGATAGCATCACCCTGTACCTCGGGGACTGTCTAGAAATCCTTCCATCTATTCCTGCAGGCCCGATCGATATGATCTTTGCTGACCCACCGTACTTTTTGTCAAAAGGCGGCCCAACGTGCAAGGGCGGCCGTATGGTCCCCGAAAACAAGGCCGACTGGGACAGACCGGGCTCATTTGAGAGCAGTATCGATTTCACCCGTGCGTGGCTAAGTGAATGCCGGCGGGTACTTGCCCCGGACGGGACGATATGGGTGCCCGGCACGCATGATTCAGAATGGAATAAGTAGTGGAGTACCCGGAGATGACGGTGCGGCGGGTGAAATCCGTTAGCTTGGTACAGTATTAAAATTGATTTACAGCCCAATCGGTGCTCTTATATACCTGCATGGACATATGTTTTACCGGTGATAGGATCATGTCAAACGGTAGATTGTTATCCCATATCTCTCTCGATCCGGATGTGATGACGGGAAAACCGGTTATCAGGGGAACCCGTCTCACCGTGCAGTTCGTACTGGGATTGCTTGCACAGGGTTCCACCATCGAAAATATTCTGGAAGAGTATAACGGTTTGACCCGTGACGATATTCTCGCATGTCTCGAATACGCCTCTAAAACCCTCGATGATACAACTTTCATGCCATTGGCATTCGAGGCGGCCTGATCATGAAGTTCATCGTTGATGAATGCACTGGCCCCATAGTAGCAAGATGGCTGAAGGAGCGCCACGAGGTTTTTTCCGTTTACGATGAATCCCCAGGCATGGATGATATGTGCATTATCGATATGGCCTACAATGATAATTATATAATCATTACAAACGACAAGGATTTTGGAGAATTGGTCTTTCACAGGGGGAAACCGCACAAGGGAGTTATTCTTCTACGGCTGGATGATGAGAGAGCTACCAACAAGATTAAAGTCCTTGGTAAGGTGCTGGAATCGTATTCAGATAGGTTGAGCGGTAACTTCGTTGTGGCAACGGAATACAATATACGAATTGCTGAAGGAAAAGGATAGATACTTTTTCCTTTGAAATTATGTCTGCAATCCTTCAACCCCCTCCCCTACCGTCTGTCACTGATGTACTGCCCCCGCGAGTGGGGCCTTTTTGTGTCATCCCAAGCCGGTGACCTTCCATGCTTAGACGTGCCGGCAGCCGAGGGTGGCGTGGCTGCGGATAAGTTCAACGACCTGTATGACCGCCTCGTGCTGTTTCATGGGCGCGGCTTCCTTTATTGTGTCTCGTAATAATGCCGAAGAGAAAATTCCTCTTCCGTGTGACATATTTACTTATCCTGACAAGTCACTACTTGTCAGGTAAGGCGAGCTATTCGGTCGCCTATACCGATCTAAATGTTTCTCTGAAATTACATACTCTCAACTTACTTACAACATCTCGTAACCAACCCGTAATTATCTAAATATCTACCAGAACCATATCACCCCGTCCGATCAGGATGGACGGCCCCCGTGTGTATTGTCAATGGTGTGAAGCTCGACGAGATGTATCTTTGATGCATCAAGGGTTTGCAGCTTGACAATGTGCGCAGAATCGTGGTCCGCAGGTTACACCGGAGCCTGACCGTACACTTGCAGGCATCCGGTGGGGTAACGTCCCCGAGGATGCAGTTGCATCTATCTGATGCAACGGAGCCTGACCGTACACTTGCGGGCAGGATCAGGGGTGTTGTGATGCCCCAGAGTGAAACGGGCAGGATCAGGGTTATCTGAGATGAACCAGAGTGAAACGGGAGCCCGAAAGGACCGATTACGCTGAATACTTCGAGGATAGTAACTTCTCCCCGTACCTCGGGGACTGCCTCGAAGTTATGCCGGACATTGCGGCGGGCCCTGTCGATATGGTCTTCGCGGACCCCCCGTATTTTCTTGTCTCTCGATTGTTGAGAAGCCCTTCGGACGTTAAATTGCTCATTGTGTTGAGGAAATATTGCATATTTTGCTCAGCTAAATGCATATATTTTAATATGTGTCCGTGCATATCTGGGGCGAGATACCATGACATCTCTATCGGTTCTCGAGGACATAGTGGAAGAATATAAGCGGGAGATCCGGCGTGAGAATGTGATTCATCGGGACCTCGCCCTCGAGGTCGAGAACAACCTGGGACACGAGGAAATAACCGTGATCAAGGGGGTCCGAAGAGCCGGAAAGACGTTCCTTCTCTATGAACTGCTCCGTAAACATAACGGTTTGTACATCAACTTTGAGGATGAACGCCTGTATGATTTCTCCATTGAGGATTTTGAAAAGCTCCTGGACCTCGCTTTGCGAACGGAGGCGAGAATTCTGTTTCTCGATGAGGTACAGGAAGCACGGGGTTGGGAAAAGTTCGCCCATAGGGCTCATAGGAGGATCAAGATAATCGTTACGGGGTCGAACTCCCGCCTGCTTGGTTCTGACTATTCCAGTTCTCTCGTGGGAAGAACAAAGAGTTATTCCGTGTTTCCGCTCTCGTACAGAGAGTTCCTTCGGTTCCGCAAGATCGAAAATGAAAGAAATTCGTTTCTGGGATATATGAGAACCGGTGGTTTCCCCCGTATAGTGCTCACCGATGATACCGAACTCATAAGGGAGTATCTCGATAGTATTCTGTACCGGGATATCATAGGCCGCATTAATATTCGTCACCCGCAAGCTCTTCGATTCCT
>CAYRFL010000188.1:0-4467 GCA_964423515.1 uncultured archaeon | reverse complement strand
GGAGAGATTTTTTAAGATATAGTTTCGCGGTTTAACTAAGGACAATACCTAAATTCCTGGTCAATGTTATCACCAACGTACATCTTTACATTATTGGTTCCTATTTGACCATCCCATGTAAATGCTACAAAATACCACTCATTGTTTTGAAGGATTTGATTCCCGCCTCCATTCTGCCAATCTACAACATATTGAGGAGAATGTGATATTGAAAGTCTGAGTTTTCCATCTCTAGCGACACCAAAATTAAAACCATCATAACTACTATCGGTCCCACTGCTAATAATCATGTTCCAGTCTAACCATCCACCACCACCATTCCATGAATGTCCATTAATCCAAGAACCTACGGTTATTCCTGAAGAAAAGTCATTAAAAATATATTCTGCATCAACGTAAGTATTTGCTCCATCAAAATCTAATCCACCATTATATTTACCATTTACCCAACTTGGATTATTTATCAAAGTTCCATGGTTTCCATTTGAACCACTATCAATCGCTGTGTTGCCATTACCATCATCGAATTTCCAATAATTAAAAGGATTATTAGCAATTTGATTGACCTCTACATATTGTTTTTTTAAAATATAGCTTCCGGCATCATACGTAAGGTTTTTCCTCCACTCAACCCCACTTTCATCATTAAAATCATCGAACCAACTTCCACCGAACTCGTCTTGTTCCGTTTGGTTATCCTGCTCATTTTCCTTATTTGCCCTGGCCACATGCTCATGTTCATCATCGGTTCCACCGGTTGTAACAAATGTCCTATCAGAATCCTCGGTGTTCAGTAGTAATCCATTACACATCTGGAGCAACAAAATCGATATGATGACTATAGTTGTAGATTTTCTCATCAGCCCACCTATGGAAATTTTCGTATCACCCTGGAAGATGTTCGGTGTTAATAAATGTTTCTGAGAAGAGATTCTAAAACCATCATGTTCAGTTCACAAGTAAGTCATCTTTTGAGCGGGATTGGGAAGGGTTTTCGTTCGTGGGGATGGAAGGATTTTGAGTTGTTCTCTTATGAACACTTTTGCTACTTGAGATTGTAGATATTTAGATGAAGCCTGATAAGCGGGGAATAACAAATTCAAAAATTATACGAATGCGTTGGCCTATAGGGTAGGAGGGGGGCGATGGTCCGACCAGGAGCTTAGTTTTGAAAATATCCTCTCGTTAATAGAAGACAAACATTAGATTCACATCCTTCAATAAAAATTATTTACACAATAGTGTAAGGACATGTTAAGCTACAATCTTACAAAACGCTCATACATATTAAAACCTTCCCTGGATTATCGACCCGGATCTAGCTTCCTGGCGGCGGCGGCAGATCCGGCTTTTCCGTTCCCATCGCGTCCAACGGTATCCGGAACATATCCTCATCCCCGGGCAGAATGGGTGGCTTTGCGGCAGATGGAACGGTTTTCGAGGTCTCTCCTCCACTTTCTCCCGGACCCGCAGACTCCGGCACTCTTCCCAGAATATCGTCTATCGCCGACAGTATGTCCGGTCCCTTTGTTTCGTCCGCAGGAGCCTCCGGTGGGATATCGGTCCTTTCCGGAAGCGCCTTTGTGGTGTCAGGGAGTTTCACCGGGTCAGGAAGCGATACCGTAACCGATCTCTTGCCGGACGGCAATTCCGGGCTTGCCTCGGGAGGTGTTGGCAGAATGGGAGCCTCGGGAGGCGGCAGAGGCTTCTCCATTTTTTTTATCATCTCATCATCGAACTTCCCCTTGACCAGGCTTTCGATGTAGGGCTTCACACCCTCGAGCTTCGACATGTCGCCGTCCCAGCTCTCAAGGATGTCGCCGAAGATGACGTCTAGTACGCAGGTCCCCTTCTCCAGCTGCTTTCTCACCTGCTCTTTCTTGTCACGGCCAGTGATGGCTACCAGATTGAGCGATCTCCCGGCGGCCATCATCACGGTGAATTTGCCCAGGTCGATGCTCAGGTCGTGCTCCTCGACGTTCTCCTCGCCCACCATTGACAGGGAATCCAGGATGAAGCTCTTGACCGCCGTGAGCATGCTTGCGAGGACATCTTCATTTAGGCCGCTCTCCCTTTTCAGTGAGTAATGCTGCACAAGGAGGCCTGAGGTCGTCATCAGGAACAGCTCGTCGATGGGTACTATCTTCTGGTCCTCGGTCAGGTCAAGGTATCTAGCCGGCGGTAGCGCAAGGAGTGCACCTTGGCCGTAAACGGGGGAGGCCATGAAGTGGTTTTCATCGGGAATGTGAAGCCCGGAGGTATCGAATTGCAGGTCTTTCGGCAGGGGTGCTGCGGGCAGGTCGCCCGGCCCGGCTGGGACCGGCGACGATGGAGCATGTGGAAAGAGATAGTCCACGTGCGCTGGTGCACCCATTCCCGTCGCAGTTCCCTTGAACTGATAACGGGGGTCGAGTGGAGGGATCGGTGCGGCGTGCATATTCGCATTGTCCAAGGGTGGAGGTGCGAACTTGCTGCCCGCTGTTGGTACGTGGACTATATCGGCTTCGTAGAGTTCATTCCCATCTTCTTCCCTATCCTTCTTCTTTCTTTTGCGGCCCTTCAGAATGATAAATACCGCGATTATGATAAGGGATAGCACCAGCACGGAAATGATGGAGGGTATCAGGTATCCACCACTCCCCTGACTCTGTTCAGCCTCTTCTGGGGGGATCTCGGTAATCTCCACAGGTATTTCAATCCTTTCCGTGCCGCCCCTGTGGACCAAAATAAGCACTATTTTATGATTTCCGACGTTCAGATCGTAGGTAAACAGATTCACGATGGTGGTGGTGTTCATGTTCGGTTTCAGGCTGAAGAGTGTTCTTGATAGGGATATGGGGTCGGTGATGTTGCCTGTCTTCTCGATGTTGATCGTATTGATCGTATTTCCAACGTTCTTCAAGGTGAGGGCAAACGAGAGTGTGATCCCCTTTTCAATAGTAAGGACAGGTTCGTCTATCGACCATGTTAGATTGTAAATAGGGACAAACGTTTTGTCTATGGAAAAGCTCCAAACGCCGCTCTCTGACCTGCCCTGGAGCTTCCCAGCCCAAGGTACGACCTTCCAGTAATAGGTCATGTTGTCCGACAGGTTCACTAGGATACAGAACTTGTCCGATGTCAAGGTTTGAAGTGTTAGCTCACCTTCATTACTATCGGTCCCGAAGAACACCTCGTAACTAAGATCCTCATCAAGTAGATTTAATGATTTCCAGGACAGATTGACGGTGGTCGTGTTGATTGTAATTCCATCCTCTGGATACCGGTAGGAAACCAGAGGAACTTCTTTCGAGGTGTTTATTATAAAGTACCACGTGTCGTTGAGGCATCTTCCAAACCCCGTCTCATCCCTGGGTATTACGTGCCAGTAATAGCTTGTATTCTCCTCGAGTTCAGTGACGGTATAATTCATGACCTGAATATCCGATGCAAACAGTGAATTGTTTTCCTCGCTGCCGAAATACAGGTCGAAGGTAACGTTGTCCGCAGGGCTGTCGATGTCCCTCATGCCCCATCGCAGTTCCACAGACGTATCTGCAACGATAATACCGTTGGGGGGTTCGATGAGCCATACTTCCGGCCTTGCATTTGCCAGCACGTTGACGGGAATAACAATATCGGAAAATAGCGATTCGTTGTCGGACTCTCGTACTCTGACCGTTACCGAAGTATTGCCTGTAAAGCTGCCCGTGGCGTTCAAATGTATACGATGATCGGTAGTAATGCTCACATCGACATCTTCTGATAGTGCAGAGAACTTCCAGGGGTCATCTTCGGCGTCCTCAACGAGGTCATCGAGTATATAATAGCTCGTGACGGAGCCGCCCTGCATCACCTCCAGAGGCGAGGGTGCGATCTTCCAGACCGGCGGATCGTTCACGGGGGTGACCTTCACCTTGAAGACGTTTGAGAGGGTGAAGAGCCCCTGCTGATTGGTACAGTTAATTGTGAAATTCTCGCAGCCGCTCCAGTTTTTTTCGGTATGGAACAAGACGAAGCTGCCGTTCATTATCGCCTGTATTTTGCCGTCCGGCATGAGATTGGAGATACCGTACGACAGAGAGAAGGCAGGAATGTTGATGTCCTCGAAGTGGCGGGTCAGGTTTACAGCGTTCTCGGCAAGAGAGTCCTCGGGGAACTCGATATTTTGTATCAGTTGGTACAAACTCGGCGGGTGGAACAGCCTCTCGTCGGTCCAGTTCACCGCCCAGTCGTAGAGTACCGGGGTACCGGTGCCGTTGCCCTCGAAGGAGGCGTTGAGGTATATGGAAGGGTGGGCGACGGGGTCGATTTGCATCATGTCGATATAGACTTCGGCGGTGGAGTTTGTGTTGGTGTGGAGTATTTCGTTGGTAACGGCATCGTGGATGGATATGTTGAGATGGGTGTTTTCCGAGATGAAGCGGGAGCAGTGGAAGGTTGACCATGATTGATCTTCGGGTAGGGTAAGAGGGATGGAGTGGAGGA
>CAYRFL010000187.1:0-4498 GCA_964423515.1 uncultured archaeon | reverse complement strand
AAGAGGGATGGAGTGGAGGATGGCGTTGGTGGGGTAGCGTCCCGAGGTGAAATTGTAGTGGGCGGATAATTCGGCGTGGCTGAGGGCGCGGTCGTAGATTGCGACTTCGTCTATGGTTCCTATGAAAGGAAATTTTATTGAATCGCTTACCTGCCCAATCCTAAATGGGTATGAGTTCTCCGAAGAACTTGTGGTCAGATCCTCTGTATCATCGATTTTGATCCCATCACAGTACAGGAATATTTTATCCAAGGATACATCTCTTACTCCCATAAAGTGATGCCATTGTCCATCATTGATATTAATATTACATATAATATCTGAAACGCTTCCGTCTCCTGCCCATATAGAAAAACGGAGACCCGGATTGTTGGCATCGTTAAAAAATAACCACCAGCCCAGATTTGAGCCACTCTCTTTATACTTATTGATAAAACCCTGCTGGTTTCCATTTGTTGTTTTGAACCATCCACCAACCGAGAAGGAGTCTGAAAGACCAAAATTATATTGATCAACATCTCCAAAGTCAACATAATCACTGCCGCCGGACAATTCTATTGCACGTCCCGATATGCCCGAGACCCAGGCCTCGCTGGTCATATCGTTCAGTGTCCCATCATTCCCATTCCCACTACCGTCATATGCTGTTTCTCCTTCTCCTTCATCGAAGCTCCAGTAGCCTATACAGCTCGGGTCTGCGCTGGGATCGAATGCTCTCTTGGTGAGCTGGGCCTGTCCGCCATGAATGGAAATACCCGTCTGGTAAGCCTGGTGGATCTCTTCAGGGGTGCGGGCGATGTTGGAGATGCGGACTTCATCGATTGTACCTTTGGAATAATAATCGGAGTTTCCAGGTATATCATAATCCGTTCCTATTGTCAAATCGTTATTATTTGTAGCGATACCACCAGGTGAGTTTCCTTCTGCAATTTTAATCCCGTTCAAAAATATTTTCATTGCCATACCATTAAAAGTAGCTGCGAGATGGTTCCATTTACCAACGGACACCATATGATCAGCCTTAGTAGCGAGGTATATTACGTTCACGTTGTCATGACTTATACCGAATTCAATTGAATTTTCCACAAAATCATTACCAAAACTATCCGTTCCACCATTTCCTGTAACTAGTAATCGATAAGATCTAACATTGTTAGTTCCAAGTTTGTCCAGTAAGAAGTGATGAAGGTTTGGTTCTTTTGGATAAAACCATAGTTCCATAGAAATCTGAGAATTTATATCCAGCGAAGGTGAATCTGATACTTGAACGTAATCATTAGTTCCATCGAACTCTAATGCTTTATCAATAACTCCAGGTACGAATTGGGCTCCATTTATTGTCCCATCATTCCCATTCCCACTAAAATCCTTCGCTACATTCCCGCTCCCTTCGTCGAAATGCCACAACCCAACAGTATGTTCGTCCGCCTCAAGCTGCCCACCTGTTCCTATACATTTCGCATTCCCGATGAAGCTGTCCCTCCACGCATTTTCAGCTGTCCATTCGACGCCCCAGGAGTCCAGGGATGGTGTTGCGCTGCCGTTGCCGGAGAAATATGCCTTGAGGCGGATGGAGGTTATGCCGAGGTCGTTGAGGGAAGTAAGGTTGATATTGCTGGCAGTGAGGTTGTCGAAGCCGGGGATGGTACCGTTGGTTTCAGCGTTGATGACGGATAAGTTGATGTATGTGTTCGCGGGTTCTATTTTAGAGATGGAGAGGGTGGATAAGAGGTTGTTTGAGGGGAGGGCGATGGGAGATGATGTGAGATTAGATTGTGCTAGATTTTCATATTCCAAACTTAAGGATATAACTGGGTTTGATGGGGAACTTTTTCTCGCAATAATTAAATCGATTTCAAAATCGGCATAACCAAAATCTGTTTCGGGGCTACCTGTAAAGTACCAATATTTCCCATTAGCAACATTCCTAGTACTACTCCAACTAACAACGGTAGTTGTTTCGATGAGATTATTATTCTGATCATATAGTTTTAAGTGCCAAGCCGATGATGTTGATATAAATTCAATGAAGTAATATGTATTCAGAGTCCCTTCATATATGCAACCCGAAATAACTGGATTCATTTGTGTTTTCCATTGATTAATATCAAAATCCCATATTTTTATTGTCCCTGTGTTAGTATAATATCTAATGTTGATGCATCCTTGTGTATGTTCCATGTAAGTAGTACCTGGTTGCTGGACAGATATTGCACGATGGCCAACAATGTCTCCATTTGAAGCTACATTGGGAGAAGAAGATTTTGAGGATACCCCGAATAAATATGGAAATACACCACCTCCACCGGTCCCACTGGATTGTTTTATCTTTTGTCTTATCAAATATTGTTTACCCATTGGAAGAGTATTTCTTGAAGCTACCATTCCTGCATCTACATTATTCGTTCCCAAATCAATATTAACAACGCCATTTGCCTCTGTTATTGCTGAATTTCCTGATTTCGTAACTCGAAGATTTGATGTGATACTAGTATCTTCACCATCTTCTCCAAAAAGAAAAACTCTTTCAATATCACTAATACTTTGTTTGTTTTTATTTCCATAATACATCCAAATCCTAGTCCCCCCATTCAGAATATTCGTAACATTAACCCAAATTTTACTATTACTGTTTGTATTCCATTCCTCAATCCAGTAACATAACAGATTCCCATCACCATCATAGAACCTTATATCGCCCCCATCATCCTTCGCATGGGAATAATCGAAGTCCTGCTTTGTCAAATTTACCTGTATCTGGTAATCGGTTAGGGTATCACCGTTGTTCTCTATCGTTATCGCCCGTTTGTATTTCCAGCAGTCGAGTTCTACCTTGCCGTCTCGAAATACAAGACCCGACTGATAATTTCGGGCGATCTCTTCAGGCGTGCGGGCCACGTTGGAGATGCGGACTTCGTCGATTATACCTTGTAATGAATAACTATTTACTCCCCCATAGGTTCCGATATGATTTTCACCGACAACCGAGCTTGGTCCAACATTTCCATTTCCGGATATCCAAGAACCTTCTTTTAAATCTCCATTCACAAATATTCGTGCCGATGAACCAATGCCATATCGATATGTTAAAGTAACATAATACCACTTATTGATATTATTTATTGGATCAAATGATGTTTTGTAGTCGTGCCAGCCAGAATTATAAAAGCGAAAAACAATATTTTTGTATGTTAAATATAATGAATATCTCTGTTGTGTTGATTGATATCTATCAACAATGCCATGCAGTTGCTTTGAAAGATTAAATGGCTTTATCCAAGCTTCAATACTAATATTATCTCCATTATTAAATGAAAGAGTATTACTTGTACCACAGTTTACATACTCATTAACACCATCTAATTTCAATCCCCTCCCGTTCTTGCCTTCCACCCAATCCTCCTCCTCCATATTGGTCAGCGTCCCATCATTCACGTTCCCACTTACGTCCTTCGCCTCGTTGCCGGTTCCCTCGTCGAAGTGCCACAGTCCCACCGTGTGTTCGTCCGCTTCCAATCGTTCGGTCCCTAGGCCGCCTTCAATGCCGGAATCGTCTTCGAAATCATCGAACCAGCTCCCGCCGTAGGAGTCTTGTTCTGTGCGGTTATTGTTTTTTGTTCTTTGATATTGCTGTGCGATTTCATTCTTCGTCATGGCTTTGTTATAAATTGCGATTTCATCCAATTCCCCGTTGAGGAGATTCGTAAATGATGAATAATAAAAAGCTCCGAGATAAACGGGTGCGTTATTTGACGTAATGCTACCGGAATGATTTTCACTGCCTATATTTACTCCGTTGATGTATAAATTTATGGTGGAACCATCGTATGTTCCGGCAACATGCTGCCAAACATCGGCCTTCAATATCCCTGCATTATAACCGAATCCGTTGAACTGTAAAGCTAAGCTGTTATCGTCTCCCATTTTCAATAGATATCCAATCTGACTCGCGGCGACGCCGTGTCGTTTGCCTACAAAACACTGTCTTCTATTTAGTTCATTCAATTTTACCCAGGCTTCGATAGTAATTTCATCGGTCATATCAAGGGTTGGTGCATCATCTACTTTTACGTAATCATCACTCCCATCAAACTTTAGGGCTTTTCCATCCATCCCTTCAACCCATTTGCTATTATCCATGTTGTTCATGGTACCATCGTTCCCATTCCCGCTGTTATCACCTACGTTAGTTCCAGTACCCTCGTCCATGAGCCACTGCGCCACCAGCCCGTTCTCCGCTCTTTTAACAGAGGATTGTGTTAAGTCCAGACCTTCAGTCATACCTTTAACTTGCATCTGGTTTTCTATCGTCCTTGCGTCAATCCACTGAACGGCTCCAAACACCTGGCTCAAAAACAGTACCGTTATAATAATAGCTATCGTTCTTTTCACTTTACCACCTATGAGACATTTTATGTCGGCCACCAAATAAACATTCCCTATATATAACAGGGTGTTGCAAGAACCCAAATGAAAAATAGCGGATATAGGCACATCA
>CAYRFL010000186.1:0-4607 GCA_964423515.1 uncultured archaeon | reverse complement strand
CTGGTGCGTAAGCTATATCCGTAGGAAACCATAGGTTTCTGAGGATGTCCGCTTCGCTCCGCAGACCCCCGTGGCCTCTACTACACCCTCGATTTCTTGCAGAAATCTACGAGTCCAGTGGTATCTTGATGCCACAGAGCGTAGCGGGAACAGGCCCTCGCTAGAGTACCACAGAATGAGTGTGGAAAAATAGGGTCGGCGTCCCGCCGACCATGCGGCCAATGGCCGCTTTTTATCGTGTTGTTCATTTTATGTGGCGGGCTCGTTCCCACTACGCTCCGGTGTACCCTCCGGGCACACCTGAATCCTCGGCAAGTGTGCCTACGGATATGCGCCTACACCACCCCCATTCCCCACCCCGGCTACCGAGCCCGCTTAATCTACTGTAGGAAATTTATATGGGGGTCAATAATAATCTCATTCAATAGTCCCAAAACGCAAACATCAGATGACACATCTAACAGCATGCCCCAACCCGTTCTCATGGACATCAGTGCAAGAATCATACCAATATGTATAAATATCGCAGAATAACCTATCAAAGATGTCTTCCAGCAGAATCATCTGATCCCGAAGGGGGTGCACGCCAATGTCCGGTGACAGCAAGAATACGGTCAAAGAGGTCAGGAAAAGCCTCGAAAGGGAAAGGAAAGAGAAGGAGAACGACTGGACCGGGACCAAGGTTTTCCTTCTAGTGCTCATCATCATCATGCTCGCGATCTCGACCCTCTTCGGCGTGCTCCTGCTGCTGCCCGACGACCAGGAGCCCGTGGGGGCGGTCCTGGAGGTGGAGGAGGTCTACTTCGTGGCGAAGGAGGCGGACGGCGACGACATCGAGCTGGAGATATTCGGCTTTCTTACCAACGACGGCGACGAACCGTGCGAAGCGAGGATACGGGCATTCGCCATCGACGTGCAGACGAATCTCGCCATGGACGATACCACGGCCGAAGTGGGGGAGATCGTGGAGCAGACGACGAAGGAGGCCTCGCTCACCGTGGATCTCCCCAGGGACGGCAGGTACAGGGTGGAGCTTCTGATATTCAAGGACGGCAAGGTATCCGTGAAGGGCCAGGGGACGGTGAACCTGGCCGAGACGGGGAGCGGAGGTCAGGATTATTCCACCAACACGTACGACGAACCACCGGCCGAAAAAGAAAACGCGACTCCTTCCATATTCAATGCACTGGGAGTGATCGTCGCCGTATCGCTGTGCATACTCCTTGTGAAGAGGAGGTGGAGATGATGAAGAAGAGCACGAGGCTTTACCTCCAGCAGCACGGAGCGTGGCTCGCCGTCACCGTCCTCGTCCTTGCGGGAACCATCATCCTGGGTTACATACTGTTCCACGAGGAGGAGGAACCAACGAGCGACGTCCGGGTGGAGGAGGTCTACTTCGTACAGACCCATCAGGACGAACTGGAGACCAAGATGAACATCATCGTCTTCGTCACCAATGACGGCGAGGCCGAGCTCTCGGACATCAAGATAAGGGCCTTCGCGGTGGAGACGGACAGCAATCTTGCACGGGACGAGGCGGTGAAGATCATAACATCCGTCGAGGGCGATTCCACGGTGGAAGGAACCCTCACCATCACCCTTCCCAACAACGACAGCTACAGGGTGGAACTGCTGGTCTTCAAGGAAGGAAAGCTCACTATAAGGGGCAGCGGAACGGTGAATCTGGTGGGTGTGGGCGGGGCGACGCCGTACAAGACGGCGAGGGGCGGTGGAACGGGAGACGATAGTACATATCCTCCAGATGCATCCATGTGGATTGCCAAAGACAGTTCAAACATTTGCCTTGTGATAATCGTTCTTCTTGTAACAGCGGCAATCATAGCAGGGATCGTGTTCTTCGTGGTCCGCTCCGGCAAGAACGACAAGGCCAAAGGAGCAGAGTCCGGTTCGGCCCGCCAGGGATACGACGTCAAGAACATGAGCACCTGGATGGACGGGATGAGATATCCCTGCACCGTCTGCGGCGGACCGGTCCCGCACGGCTCCCGGCAATGCCCGAACTGCGGCATATCCTTCTACCAGTCGGCCTCGTACGATCATATCGGTGAGAACCCCGCCATGGAAGACGCGGAAGTCGCGGCCCTTCTCGGAGACGAGGACGATGCAGATGCGGAGGCGGTGGATGAGGCCAAGCCGAGGCCTCTGGCGGTACGCAAGAAGATCGTCCACAAGGAACAGGCGGAGGACGCGGACACGGAAGGGGACGATGCATAGACCCGTGGTGTGGCGGAGGAGATGAATCGCCCGGGGAGGACGTCATAGCGAAGAACTCGGTCGGATCCCTCTCCCAAAGGGCCGGTTCATTCTGGACGGCGGCGGTGATGACAGCCATGATGCCCATGCTCATCATGAGCTGTCGGAACCGAACCTCGGTAACAGGAAGCGGTACGAGGATAGAAGTCAAAGCAATCACCACGGTCGGTAGCTGATGCTTCGACTTCGACACGTGATCGCCATCTTTCCAGGTCTGAAGAAAATAAAAACACACCGTCGTATTGGAGTGGTGATGGAGATATCTGGCCATTCATTTTTTTTCACAATTCCTGGAACCGAAAAATATATCTCAACGGAAAACATCTGTAATCTTTCGTATCCCCTTTTACAGCAAACCCCAGACACGGTGATCCCCTGCCAGTTTGTGAACATCTCACGTGTGATCCGAAGGATGCATTATGGCTACCCCGCAATAGCTGTGCGCTTCGGGATAAGATCGCGCACCACCATGGAACGCTCGCACCGTACCTCTACTGCGGTACCTGCGGCCTCGTGAGAACGGATGGTCACGGGAAGGGAAGAAGCGAAGGGTACTATCTATCCCTGATCGGCCATCTGAGGGCTCACCTCGAAAGTCGTCGAACAGGCCGGAAGCTGACCAGAATAGACGTCCGGCTCATATCCGCAGAGATACGGGGAAGCACCCTGTTCACCGATCCTTACGGTTCTCAAAAGGCGGCCCAGGATGAGGCTCTGATAGATATTATACTGCAAAGACGGGGAGATCTGAATCCCAACACGGTCAGGGATTTCGTTGAGAACTACGTTCCGAAAAGAAAGCGACGGCCCCCCTCGAACTGATCTGCCGAAACAACGGACGAGAGATGATGGGAGATATGGGGCTGATGTAGGGCATCCCTTATCATTAATCGGTATAAACCGTTCAATCTCCCTTATTCCGTAAGGGTATTGCGTGATAATGGAGCAGTTCATCATCTATTAAGAAGTTCGCGACTGATTTTACTTTCACTCTACCCTCCCTCCCCCCCTGTCAAGTATATAATGTCCCGCAACGGTATCCACACCAAAGGAAAGGCGGGAGAATATGACCGTTATCAGGATCGAAAGGGAAATTGGCAGAGGTATCAGAATATCTTTTACAGAGGACAGGGACATCACACGGCGAATGCGTGGATTGTGTTCCCGCTACCTTCAGGATGAAAAGTGCTGGACGTTCCCGGTAAGGCAGCCGAGTCCGGACGAGCTATATCATTTCTTCAGGGACTCCGAGGTAAGTTTCTCAACGGAGCTTTTCCGGGAGCTTGACTGGTCGGGTGTGAACGGTAGCAGTGGGTTGGAGCATTCGGTCAAGCGCCAGGTACGGGAAATGAAGATCAGGGCATACAGCAAGAACACGGTGGAGCTGTACGGGCGTCACATTCGTTATTTCCTACGTTACATGAAGAGATGTCCACTGGAGGCCGGAGAGGAGGATATCAACCAGTACCTGCATCACCTGAGAAGCAACACGAGCGTTTCTCTTTCCTATTTCAACATAGCCATAAGTTCAATATCCTTCTTCTTCAGGTGCGTCCTGGACAGACCAATTCTACTCAAAAATATCGATCGACCGCGAAAAGAACACCGACTACCAACCGTTCTGAGCGAAGATGAAGTAAGGAGCATTCTTCTGTCGATCAGCAATATCAAGCATCGTACCATACTGATGCTCGCATACTCATCCGGACTGCGCCTCAGCGAGGTACTCCATCTAAGGGAGGGGGATCTGCACAGGGAGCGGGGCGTTATTCACGTGAAAAAGGGTAAGGGCCGCAAGGACCGATATACGATCCTGTCCGGGAAAGCCCAGGAAATACTCGATGATTACCTTCGCTGCTACATGCCAAAGGGAAAATGGCTCTTTCCCGGAAGAAATCCAAAAATGCACCTGTCGGCAAGAACGGTGGAATGGGCTTTCCGAAGGGCCATGGAACGAACAGAAATAAATAAGAGGGCATCGGTCCACACACTACGCCACAGCTTTGCCACACACTTACTGGAATCGGGCATCAATCTCCGTTACATTCAGGAAATGCTAGGCCACAAGAAAACAGAAACCACACAGATATACACCCATGTGTGCAAAAAGGATATCTCCAAGATCAAGAGCCCCCTGGACCGGATCCTTGAAGAACAAGAGTAAAATAAAACACAATCGCGGAATAAACGAATATTTCCCCTTACGTATGGCATCTATTGGCAGAGGTGGGGAGTTATCTGAAATTGACTCCACGTCCTTCAAGCCCTGGAATATATCGGTGTAAAAATACACAGTTAGGCAAAATCGCAGAGAAAAACAAATAGCATATAAC
>CAYRFL010000185.1:0-4642 GCA_964423515.1 uncultured archaeon | reverse complement strand
TTTCGCATAGCGAGAGCTATGGGGTAGGGGGGTGAAAGTATCTTAGGATAACACACTGCTCTTGAAACGGGTCCATAAATGCCAACATGGGGCTCGATAAATATGCCGCAGACTACCATGTCCTCCCGTAAAGATGCCCATGAACCCGAATGAACACCCAGGTACGGGGAGTAAGACGATTCCATGGCAGAAAAGGATTAATACCATGATGGGAGATAATCTCGGAGCAGAATATGGGACGTAATATCCCATTGGATAGATTCCGGAGGAATTCCTTTTGGCTGGCGATACCCCCCTCATGAAACAGTATCTCGAGATCAAAAAGAATTACCAGGACTGTATCCTTTTCTTCCGCATGGGGGATTTCTACGAGATGTTCCTTGACGATGCCAAGGTCGCATCGAAGGAACTGGACATAGTGCTGACCTCGAGGGGAGCCGGCTCCGACGGGAAGAGGATACCCCTGGCAGGTATCCCGTATCACGCTCTGGACAGCTATCTGGCACGCATGGTCAAGAAGGGCTACCACGTGGCCATATGCGAGCAGGTGGAGGATCCCAAGAAGGCAAAGGGCATTGTGAAGCGAGAGGTCACACGCGTCGTCACCCCCGGAACGGTCCTCGAGAGCAATCTTCTCTCCGATAACAGCAATAATTATCTTATGGGCGTCGTAAGGGGCGGAAAGAGCTACGGAATGGCCATAGCGGACATATCCACGGGCGAGTTCTTCACTACGCAGCTCGAGGGAAACGATTCCACGGAAAAGCTTCAAAGCGAGATAATGAGATTCGACCCGGCGGAATGCGTGATCCCGGAAAGCCTCCTTCTAGATGAAGAGCTCATAAAGAGATTGGAGAGCGCAGGGGATATGGTGATAACCCCGACCAGCGATCAGCGGTTCGAGACCTCCATCGCTTACAAGAACCTCATGGACCATTACGGTGTGGTCAGCCTGGAGGGCATGGGCTGCGAGAACATGCCTCTGGCCATCGAGGCGGCTGGGGGGGTCCTGGCATATCTCTACGATACCCAGAAGTCCAACCTCCAACACCTTCAGGTCCTCTCCACCTTCTTCGTTACCGATTACATGATCCTCGACGGGACGACCCTGCGTAACCTGGAGCTTGTGCGTAACCTTCTGGACGGCTCGAAGAAGGGGACACTTCTAGAGGTCCTCGATTCGACCGTTTCCTCCATGGGTGCCCGGCTGCTACGGAAATGGTTATCGAGACCCCTTATCGATCTGGAGAGCATCAAACGCCGACTGGAGGCCGTGGAGGAATTGGCGGCCGGCAATTTCCTCCGGCACGATCTTCGGGAGGAGCTCAACAAGATACTGGATCTCGAGAGATTGATAACGAGGGTGGTCTACGGCTCCGCCAATGCCAGGGATCTGGTGGCCATCAAGGCCTCTCTTCTGAAGGTACCCATAATAAAGGAGCATCTCAGAAGCGCCGGGGATACTATCCGTTCCTATCTCCTTCGGAACATCATGAACAATCTGGACGAGCTGGGCGAGACGGTGGACCTCATTGATCGTGCCATCGTGGACGGCCCCCCCACGACCGTCCGGGAGGGAGGGATGATCAAGGACGGCTATGACGAGCATCTGGACTGGCTGAGGGAGGTCACCAGCGAGGGAAGGAACTGGATCAAGGACCTGGAGGAGGAGGAGAGGAGACGGACGGGCATTTCGAACCTCAGGATAAAGTATAACAGGGTGTTCGGCTACTTCATCGAGATAACCAACACACACAAGGAACAGGTTCCCGAGGATTACATCATCAAGCAGAACCTCAAGAACAGGACCAGATACGTTACACCCGAGCTCAAGCGGAAGGAGGAGGAGGTGATCACTGCCAAGGACCGCATGGAGGAGCTCGAGTACGAGATTTTCACCGGGATACGCCAGAAGGTCGCACAGGACGCCGCGCGCATTCAGAAGGTGGCGGGAACCCTTGCGAAACTGGACGTTCTGTGTGATTTTGCCCACATCTCCGTTCTGAACGGTTATGTTAAACCCAACATGGACGACGGTGACGAGCTTCACATCATAGGCGGGCGTCATCCCGTTGTGGAGCATTTCATCGAGGATTCCTTCGTTGTGAACGAGACACACCTCGACCTCCATGAGAATCAGCTCATGGTGATTACGGGTCCGAACATGAGCGGCAAATCCACCTACATGCGGCAGGTGGCTCTTGTGGTGATAATGGCTCAGATGGGATGCTATGTGCCTGCGGAGGAGGTTCACATGGGCATCATGGACCGGGTTTTCACCAGGGTCGGGGCCTACGACGACCTTGCCCGGGGGCAATCCACGTTCATGGTGGAGATGATCGAGCTGGCCAACATACTGAACTCGGCCTCGCCCCGCTCCCTGGTGATAATGGACGAGGTGGGCCGGGGCACGTCCACCTTCGACGGTCTGTCAATAGCGTGGGCCGTATCGGAATACATCCATAACAGGGACACCATAGGAGCCAAATGCCTCTTCGCCACCCATTATCATCACCTCACAGAACTGGAAAAAGCACTTCCCAGGGTGAGGAACTTCCACCTCTCGGCAGAGCACAGGGGCGATGATATCGTATTCGTCAGGAAGCTAAAACCCGGCGGTACGGACAAGAGCTACGGCATCGACGTGGCAAAGCTGGCTGGCCTTCCCGCGGTGGTCATAGACCGGGCCAAGGAGGTGCTCGAAAGGATCGAGGATGCCAACGTTCTCGGCATTTCCCGGGAGGACAAGCTGGTAAATGTACCGAGACTGAGAAGGTCCGGCTACCACCCTGAAGCCGAGGTCCGCAAGGCCCCCTTCACCCAGACCTTGCTGTTCGCAGACGATGGAGAGGGCGGAAAAGAAGACGAGGTCCTGGAGCGCCTGAAGGAGCTCGATCTCGATCACTTGAGGCCCGTTGAGGCGCTTCTGGAGCTCTATACGCTGCAGAAAGAGCTATTCAAGAGGGAAAAGGATCGGTAAGGTGTCGGAGTTGATCTTCCGGATCGCCGATATGGATGAGCCTCGAAGGTTCCTTCCGGCTTATTTTTCAGTGCGTCACGGTGACCGCAAGGCAGGATTTCTTTTAGCGAAGCAAACATATCCCGATGTAAAGGAAAGGGAACCGATAGAACTGACGACGCAGGAGCTGTGGGAGGTCCACGCGGAGGGGATAAAGGCAATGCGGGAGGCTCGGAACTCCTTCGACCCGCGCTCTCCTTCCGGGAATGATGAAAGAGGTCCGTCGCTCCTGGATATAAAGATCGAACTTGCACGGAGGACGTTGGGTTCCTGCGAGCTATGCGAGCACAGATGCGGCATCGACAGGACGAGGGAAACGGGTTGGTGCGGTGTTCGCGAACCTCGCCTTTCATCCGAGTTCCTTCATACCGGGGAGGAGCCGGAGCTGGTACCGTCCCATACCTTTTTCCTTTCCGGCTGCACGTTCGGATGCGTCTTCTGCCAGAACCACGATATCTCCCAGAATCCGATGGAGGGGGGTCCCGTAAAGCCGGAATATGTAGTTGGCAGGATCGAGGCCAGGGTGGGGTCCTCCGTCAACGTGAACTGGGTTGGAGGGGATCCCACATCGAACCTTCCCTTCATACTCGAAGTGTTGGATCAACTTCGCAGTAACGTCGCCCAGGTATGGAACTCCAACATGTACCTGACCCCTTCAGCAATGTCCCTTCTGGACGGTGTGGTGGATCTGTACCTCACCGACTTCAAATACGGGAACAGCAAATGCGCCAGGCTCCTGTCCAAGGTGGACGATTACTGGAAGATTGCGACGAGAAATCATATGGAAGCGAATCGCCAGTGCGAGATGATAATAAGGCATCTCGTCATGCCCGGGCATGTGGAATGCTGCACCGAACCGATCATGAGGTTCATCGCCGAACAGCTCGATACGTCCGGGCTCAGGGTGAACGTCATGGGACAGTACAGGCCGTGCTACGAGGCGCACGAATATGAGGGAATGAACAGGCGGCCCACCACGGATGAGATGGAGAGGAGCATGACGCTGGCGAAGGAGTTGGGGCTCTCGCTCTGCGATTGAGTGCGGCATCCGTCCTCGTTGTCCGGCCGGCCCGCTATTTTAACATCCACATTATCCGCAGCCGATCCGTCTCTTTCTCACGCATGCGCGCGTATTATATATTAGACAATATTCTTTATTAGGACCGGAAACGGTCCTGCCGCGATGGAGGATCTCTAAAAAACAGATAGAATGGAACTCATTGAAATATTCTGGAAAAAACTGATTTGCGGTGTAGCCGGATATCTACGGTGCCGGCTTCCTCATCTTTCGGGTGATATAACCCGCAACACGGTTCCGGAGCTTCTTCGTATTGACCTGGTTGCTACTGATGTCGGAAAGCTCCTCCACCATCTTCTTGTTGTAATCGAAATCGTGCTTGAACTTCTCCCTGTGCTTCTCCAGGAGCTCGAGGCTTATCCTCTTGACGTAGGTCGGTTTCACAGTTCCCATAGGTATCCCGTTCGAATGATTTTTAGGAATGATCGAGGTGCCGGAATAGGGCTGGCGCTATTTTAAGTTTATTGAGAATAAAACTTCATCCATCTCTTACGGGAATGTTCATCCTGTGTTATCCCAGGATACTTTCACCCCCTATTCTCTGA
>CAYRFL010000184.1:0-4720 GCA_964423515.1 uncultured archaeon | reverse complement strand
TTTTTTCATACACATCCTTATTATTCAGATAATACGATTCCCCTCATGCCACCATTGATCGGTGACGCATAGAAGAACGGGTACATTCCATGACCATATCACTCACCTCCTTCGATGTCAAGGTGCTGACATGTGATCTGCAGCGAACGCTCGGAGCCTATTTCGAAAAGGCGTTCATGCTGGAGACCGGAGAGATCATAATACGGTTCCAGATAAGGTTGGACCGGATGGACATCCGCCTTCTGGACGTAATGCCGGCGACCTTCGAGGGAAAATACTCAAAGCGCCTCGGCTCCGGTTCCGATCGGGAAACCGACGAACCTTCGGGATCCTGCGAAGGGGATTCCTGGGTCGGCGAGAACCCGAAAGTCATTGACGAGGGTTCGGACGACGTCGTTTCCACCGAAGCCCTCGAGAATGCTACCGAACGAGACGTTGATACTACCGAGCATTACATCGATACTGTCGGGCATAACGTCGATACTGTCGGGCATAACATCGATACTGTCGGGCATAACGTCGATACTGTCAGGCATAACGTCGATACTGACGAACAGGACATCGATACCGCTGACCAGGGGAAGGGCATCGCTCTCGGAGGCCGTGAGGGTGCGGGCAACTATGCCAAGTTCAGCCTCTTCTTCATTCCCGGAAAAGCTGCTTTTCTCACGGATCGGTCCTTCCGCACTCCCATGGTACCTCATTCCTTCGCCATGCTGATGAGAAAACATCTCAGGAACGCCAGGATCACCTCGGTCAGGCAGCACCAGTTCGATCGGATCCTGCTCCTGGATCTTACGAGGGGGGACGATACGTATACGCTCGTCCTCGAGCTGTTCGGCGATGGAAATGCCATTCTCGTGCGAAATGACATGATAATCCAGCCTCTCTTCCCGAGGTCCTACGGCTCCCGCAAGGTGCGGGCGCGCCGCGAGATGGCATACCCGCCGGAAAGGTACGATCCCGCGTCCAAGGACGAGGATGAACTGGCCGAGACCATCGATCTGAGCGAGAACGATCTTGTCAGGTGCCTTGCCATGGACCTCAACCTGGGGGGGGCCCTGTCCGAGAGGATACTCCGTGATCTCGCAATGGACAAGAACAGGGATGCGGGAGCCCTCTCGCAACAGGAGAGGCGCACGTTGGCGGGGACCGTAAGGGGGATTTTCGAGCAGCACGCGCGGTCAGGACGGTCATTCGTGTATCGAAAGGGCACGGGTGTCGAGTCTATCGGCAGGATGCCCGTCGAGGGCCATTCTGAAACGGAGAATGTGACCGCAGAGGGTTACCCCTCCTTCAACAGGGCATTGGAAACCGTCTTCATCGAGGAGCTGAAGGGCAGTGATGGCGATGGAGTGATAATGGAGGCGGATGAGAAGGGCGGAGAAGGGGCCGAGCCTCCCCGGATTTCCCGGATACGGCGCAAGATAACACAGCAGGAGCGGGCGATAGAACGATTTGGGAAGGAGGCCGAAAGGAATCGGGAGATAGCGGATCTCATCTACCTCAATTACCAGCGCCTCGAAGCGGTCCTGGGCGCCCTAGGGGACGCAAGGGAAAGGCTCGGTTGGGACGAGGTCAGGGAGCGCATAAAGGATATACCCGACATTATATCCGTCGATCCGGCGGACTCCACCGCGGTGGTACGCATATTGACCGAGAGCGGCGAGGGTCGAGAGGTTGCGGTGAGCGTTAAAAAGAACGTGAACGATAATGCCGCCGTCTATTTCGACAGGGGAAAGAAGGTCCGCGCCAAGATGAAGGGTGCGCGGACCGCCCTGGAGCATTCCATGGCCGAGCTGAAGAAAGCAGAGGAGGCTGAGACGAAAAAGCCCTCGACGGAGGAGACCGCGTCGGGTCCCCGCATCCGGAAGCGGGAGAGGCGGTTCTGGTTCGAGAGCTACAGGTGGTTCGTATCATCGGACGGCAACGTGGTGGTGGGCGGAAAGGATGCCAGGAGCAACGAGAAGGTCGTGAAGAAATACCTCGATCAGGACGCTAGGTACGTTCATACCGAGATACACGGCTCACCCTCGGTGATAGTCCGTCCAAGGGAGGGACAGGATGGGATGTCGGAGGGGACCCTCCTGGAGGCGGGGGCGTTCTCGGCGTGCTTTTCCAGGGCGTGGCATGCAAAGGTGGGCTCGCAGACGGCCTACTGGGTTAAGACGGAACAGGTGAGCAAGACCCCCCAGAGCGGTGAATTTCTACCGAGGGGCTCCTTCATCATACGGGGGAAGCGGAACTGGATGCCGAAGCTCGAGATGAGACTATGCATCGGCAAGGTGGTGATCGAGGAGGAAGATAAGGTCATGTGCGGACCTCCGGAGGCGGTGGAAAAACATTCCTCCGGCTATCTCATCATCGTTCCTGGCGAGGAAAAGAAGGACCTGCTGGCAAAGAAGATCGCAAGGGTGTTCGGGGTTCAGCAGGACCGGATATTGTCAATACTTCCGCCGGGCGGGAGCAGGGTGGTGGATTCGAGGGGGATCGACGAGGGGTTGTTGAGGGATGTTGGGTTGTTGGGGGAGTAGGTATCACTACTTGATTGGATTGGATTGGATTGGATTTGTATTACCTTACTTTTACGTTTTTTCCGATAGGAACAGTAACACACATCATAACCATTCGACACAGGCAAAGCGGGCTCGGTAGCGGGGGAGGGGAGTTGGGGCGGTGTACGCGAATACGAGCCCGCCACAAATAGATGAAACATACGACATAATGCGGCTGTTGGCCGCAAGGGTCGGCCAACGCCGACCCGATAAGGATATCTCGTAAGAACCGCCTTTTTTCGGGAGTTGCCATCCCAATCCCCCACCCACCGACTGCGCTGGCTCGGCCCGCTCCCCGCCTCACCTGCTCGTCGGTGAAAATAAGGGATTGTGGAAGTCCATTTTTGCGATTTCCTGAATGCTCTCCTGTTTTCTCATGTTATTTTCCTTCACATTTAAATAATGTAATCCGCATAGATCAACAGGAGAATCGCCACCCCGATCCCTACGAGAAGCACATAAGATATGTTGATATACCTGTCCGATGTATTCTCCTTTACTTTCAGAATTCTTGTCAGTTCACGGGAGGATTCACTGAGCCTTCTATCAAGTAATTCAAAGACTTTGTTTTGATAATGCTCACACTTCTTGACCTCTGCTTCCTCTTTCTTCGTCAGTTTTTCCTTCTTGGATAGCTGATAGGCTTTGTAGGAGGAGTATAAAGACAATTTGCGGTATATCGAATCCCTGGCAGTCACATCCCTCATCCGTTTGTTGTATATGTAAACGAACAGGAGAGCCAGGAATATCAACACGAACAGAAGCCCAAGGGCAATATTTTCGAGGATATTCCGTTCTGCCTTGGTAAGCATGAAACCCCCGAGAATGGCACTTGCGATAGTGACCACCTGGAAAAGCCAGGTGAACTTCTGCTTTTCCAGTTCTGCCATCGTAGTTTGAGCCTGTGCATCGTGCAGGTTCATCTGGTCTATGATAAATCTGGTTGTATCGTCGAAATCATTCTCTTCGTCCATGGTATCACATCCCGAACAAATAATGATATATATGTTTGCATTTAAAGATATTCAAATGAAGGGGGAGAACAAATTTATACAAATTCACTATTTATCATGTATCATCTTTATTTTTAGAACCCCGAAATCGGTAATCACAATGAAGCCAAAAGAGGATATGACCGAGAACGAGATATGTGATTATTTCATCACACCTGCAATACAAGCCGCAGGATGGGATTCACACAGGCAAATCAAGCGAGAAGTCACATTCACGAAAGGTCAAATCCTTGTGAGAGGTAACAAATATACTCGAGGGGAGTGTAAAAGAGCGGATTATCTTCTCTACCACAGACCCAATCTTCCTGTCGCCATCGTGGAGGCGAAGGACTATAATCATTCCGTGGGAGCGGGGATGCAACAGGCACTTGTATATGGTAAAATGCTCGACATTCCATTCGTGTACAGCTCGAATGGACATGCGTTCCTGGAACACGACTTCACGAAAACCTCCGGACCTCTCGAGCGCGAAATCCCTTTCGACCGGTTTCCCCCGCCCAAGGAGTTGTGGAGAAGATACTGTGAATGGAAAGGTATCGATCCCCCGACACAACCGGCGATCACCCAGGACTATCACGTTGACCTGAGCGGTAAAATCCCTCGTTACTATCAAAGAATCGCGGTGAACAGGACCATCGAGGCCGTAGCCAAGGGACAAAAAAGAGTTCTTCTGGTGATGGCCACGGGCACGGGCAAGACGTATGTTGCCTTCCAGATAATATGGCGATTGTGGAAAGCCAAGCAGATCAGAAGAATACTGTTCATAGCGGACCGAAATATTCTCGTTGACCAGGCCCGGATAAACGATTTCAAGCCCTTCGGCACAGCCATGACGAAGATAACGAAAAGGAAGGCCGATAAGGCTTACGAGGTCTATCTTACATTGTACCAGGCGATAACGGGGACCGAGGAATGTCAGAATATCTACAAGAAATTCTCCCCCGACTTTTTCGATCTGATCGTGATAGACGAATGCCACAGGGGGAGCGCCAGGGAGGATTCGGTTTGGCGTGATATTCTAGATTATTTCGATTCTGCCATTCACCTAGGATTGACAGCCACGCCCAAGGAAACTGAATATGTCTCTAACATCCACTATTTCGGTGAACCGATCTATACATATTCACTGAAGCAGGGGATACAGGATGGCTT
>CAYRFL010000183.1:0-4806 GCA_964423515.1 uncultured archaeon | reverse complement strand
AGAGGATATACGGGAGACGGTGATGATACGATGTCCGGGAATGGAAGCAGGTACGGAAGGGATATTCTGATCGTATCCGATGTTGACGGCCAGGGTAGGGTCGTTGCTGATATTTCTATGAGAAGAACGGGCGATATCGAGATCGTGGAAGGCCGGGAGCTCATGGTCCAGGCCATTCGAAACAGGCTGCTGACGAGAAAGGGTGAGCTGGCTCCATTGGGGCATCCGGAATACGGTTCCCTTCTCGAAGATATCATAGGGGAGGCCAATACTCCGGATACGCACAGAGTTATGGAGATCCTTGTGAGGGATTGTCTCAGATACGAGTCCCGGATACGGAACATCGTCTCGGTAACGGCCATTCCATCCACCGAGAACCGTGACGAGGTATTCATATCGGTGCACGTCGAGCTAGCCCCGGAAGGTGAGGAGCTCAAGATAACATATCCCCTCTATCTGGAGGCCTGAATTTGGTTTTTGCTAAGAAGGATTACCATCGGATCGTCGAAGATATCCTGAGCGAGCTATCGGAGCGTTCCCCACTTACGGATTCTAACGTGGGTTCCGTCAGTCGAACCCTTGTAGAGTCCATAGGCCGGGAGATATCCATACTGTACGGTGAGATGGAGGCAGCGTACAATGCGGGATTCATCGATTCTGCCAGGGGTTCGGCTCTCGACATGGTGGTGGCGATACTCGGTGTCCAGAGGAAGACCGCCCAGTATGCTACAGGCTCCGTCACCTTCTCGCGCAGGAAGGCCAACCACGATGTTACCATTCTACGGGGAACCCGGGTCTCCACCGTATCGTCGGACCTATCACGGATAAAGGAGTTCGAAACGAGTCTCAGTGTTGTTCTGCCACGTGGAAAGAACGATATCGAGGTCCCGGTGAAGGCGGTGGTGCCTGGAAAGGAGGGCATGGCGGACTTCGAGACCATAACGAAGCTGTCCAGTCCGATCATCGGCATCGATACCATCATCAACAAGAGGCCCACCTCACTTGGCTCGGAAAGGGAGACCGACGAGGAACTCCGGGCAAGGGCGAAGGCCATGGTGCTCACCGCCGGCAAAACAACGGTGGAATCCATAAGAGGTTCGCTCCTGGCCCTTCCTGGTGTCAGGGGGGTGGCCGTGAAGGATATGCCCGAGGGAGTTCCTGGAGAGATAGACGTCATCGTCGACGGCCCGGACCTGTCGGATGTGGAGGATCCCATGTACGAGATGGTGGCCGGTGCGATCGAAAGGGTCAGACCGGCAGGAATTAGGGTCAACATACGCTCGACCACAATGGTCCGCACCGATATCGAGGTCTTTCTGAGCCTTACGGATTCTGATAGGACCGACGAGGAGATGGAAATGGCTCTCGACTCCATCAGGGAAGGAATATCCGGGTATTTCGCCTCCCTGGGCTGCGGCGACGGCATCTGTCGGAACAGGATAGTCACAGCTATCCTCAATGACGGGAACGTGCGAAATCTGGAGGATGTGGAGATACGGACGAAGGTGTTCGACGACAGGGTGCGTGGGCTCATCGACGATACTAGAAAGAGGATCGATGAGAGGTCCCGGGACGTGAAGGTGGGGGAATACGAGCGAGTGGAACTGGAGAACGTCCACATCAGAACGCAGTTCTCTCCTAGAGTGATCTCCAGGGTTCTAATCGACATCAAAGCCACGGTCGTTCCCGCTTCAAGGACCCTGGACGAGAGCGGCATCGAGGCGGGCATAGAATCACAGGTTCTGGCACATCTCGAGAGGTTGAAGGGAGGGGAGTTGATAGATTATCGGAGGATCTTCCACCTGATCAGGAGCACAGAGGGCATCACCGAACTGATAGACCTTACTCTCTCCGTACTGCATGAAGAGACCGGATTGACGGTCATGGGGGCAAGGGACGACATCGGGATCGGGTCGAACGAGTATGCCACGTTGAGGGATGTGTCCGTGAAGAAGGCCGGTTGAGTCGTTCAGAACATTTTATTACGTGATTATGACAGGAAAAAAAGTCGGGTGATCGACGGATGTTGAACACGGAAAGGATCGTCAGCAGGCTGCCTCTCTACCTGGATGCAGACAGGGAGGATTCCATTCTTGGGGCCCTGTTGACGGCCTTCGGTAATTCTCTTTACGATGCGGAGAGATGCGTGGCGGAACTGATGCGTGCCAGGTGGTTCTTTCATGCCGATCTGCATGATGTCGAGAGAATGGGCGTGCTCTTCGGAATACCCCGACTGCCGGGGGAGATGAGAAAGCCATATCGACAGAGATTCTTCCGCACGGTGCAGGAGCTCCTCACCGGGGCTGGCACTGTGGATTCCATCAGAAACATGGTGGAGGCCACCATCGGGACGGTCCCTGAGATAGAGGAGAATCCGGCAGAGCCGGCGGAGAGCGTATCAAGGGAGGTGAGCTCCGACGACACGTGGTTCGAATTCAACAACAGCGTCGAGCAGGACAGGCCCCAGCTGATACTGAAATCCCTGGGTCGAGCGAGGGATCCCGCCGTTACCAACCTCACAACGGGGGAGACCATTGTCTATCAGGGGCTCCTCCGGAGGGGTTCGGTACTGCGAATCCATCCAGACGGCCGAGCATACCTGTCGGGTATAGACGTGTCCACCCGTATGCGGTATTACATGAATGATGAACCGAAGGAAGATACGCGCACGCCGATGGTGAACAAGCTGGAATCCTGCTGGAAATATACCGATGCGACGGGAGCGTACGGCTACGGGCGGCTCGGAGAATCCGTCTTCGGCGTCAGGGGGAAAAGTGTCATGTCCATACGGTTGAAATGGACCCGCTACCCGCCGGCCACCTTCAACGTCAGCCTGCCGCTGTACTCCGGAGCGGGACGGGGCGCGGCCTCCGTGGGCTACGAGAAACATCTTCGCCAGGAAGTACGTCACCTGGTGGACCACGTGAAGAGCGCAGGCGTGGCGGCCAATATCAATTTCTACGACAATTTTGCGGAGAAGAACCCGCTTCGGGACAACGGGCCGAAAATCTCGTACGGCATTTCGTTCAGGGAATCGACGAGGCAGGAGGAATCACCGGAGATCCGACTTCAGTGCACCTTTTACGAGAGACAGCCCACAGGGGATGCTCTCCATTCGTGCGGAGCCTTCGACATCACGGGTTTCGACTCACCGAATGCATGGGGATAGCAGATCCCTCCGGCCTCTCTGTCCACTCATTCAAATCATCAGCAGGGGCCTGTATTTGAAAAAAGTGAAATCGAGATAAATGAGGGTGAAGATAATATAGGCGTTCATTCGATTGGGAATCTCTATAATTACAGGAATTGACGAAGAGGGGCTTGCCCATGATCCATTATTGTCTCCTTTTTCCATTGTGGACCGGGAACGGCGGGATGGGGCATAGTATAGCAGGAGATTTCTTCTCCGGCTCCGCCCCCGTCCAGTATTACGTTCTTCTGGCAGTTATTGCGGTAGTGTTGATCTTCGGGATCATCTTTCTTCTGAGAAAAATCCGGCGAAGGAAGCTGGAAAGGCGCATAGCAAGGGAGGACCGTGACCTCAGGAAGCAGCGCAAGGGCCAGAAGAAGGACATAGAGAATTACTACCGGGAGGCCATGGACATCATCAACCGCCCCGAGAAGGGGGCGAGAGACGGCGGGGGCGACGATTGGGAGCTTCCCCCGGAGGATGAAAAGGACGCCGACGGGGTATACCGGGTCGATATGGAACGGGAGAAAAAGGAAGCGGTGAGGGTGATCGAGTCCGAGGGAGAGCCCCATACCACCGAGGAGCTGAAGGCTCGTGCCCAGGCGCGCAGAAAGGCGTCCTCACGAAGGAAGAGAGCCGGTGGAAAGGGCCGGGACCGCAAGGCAGCCGGTACGGGCAGGGAAGCCCGGAAGGAAGCGTCGTACATAAAGGATCTGAGCGAACTGCCGTTAAAGCAGGTAAAGGACTCCATCAAGGGCATGATACCGGATTACGTTATCACACATCAGATTGCTTCCGGAGGATTTGCCACGGTTTACAAGGCAATCGACAAGGACGGAAAACCCATCGCGCTCAAGCTGCCCAAGTTCCTCGATGAGACGGTGGACATGTCGGTTCTCAAGAACTTCGAAGCCGAAGCGAACATATGGAAGAACCTCAAGCACCCCAATATAGTGAACTTTCACGAGGGGGGCATACGTCCCATTCCGTACATGGCCATCGAACTGATGGAGGGTGGAAATCTTTCACAGCTCATGAAGAACCACCGCTTTTCCGCGGATGACGCTGTGAAGCTGATGCTGCAGATACTTGACGGGATTGCCTATGCACACCGGATGGCCTCGGTGCACCGCGACATCAAGCCGGAAAACATTCTTTTTGACCGGGGCGGGCGACCAAAGATCACCGATTGGGGGATCGGCAAACTCATGGCCTCGGAGGGGGTGACCAAGACGGTGGGGACCAAGGGGACCCTGGCCTACGGCTCCCCGGAGCAGATAAGCCGGAAGAAGTTCGGGGATGTGGACTGGCGGACGGACGTATTCCAGCTGGGGATCATGTTCTACGAGCTGCTTACAGGTGTCAATCCCTTCCACGACGAGGATCCCCTGGGTGTTATCGGCAAGATAACCGGAGAGGACCCGGAGCCGCCAAGCAAGGTCGATCCACGGGTGCCGACCATCCTCGACGACATCGTGATGAAGGCCCTTCAAAAGGTCAAGAAGGACAGGTGGGCCAGTGCCGATATCATGTATGATCGGCTGAAGAGCAGCCAGAAGAAGGGAATGGAGAACGTGAATAAATACCGGCGAGCTCTCAAGCGGGCCCTCAGGGAC
>CAYRFL010000182.1:0-4824 GCA_964423515.1 uncultured archaeon | reverse complement strand
TAGGAATCATAAATGGAATGGTCGGCCCTGCCGACCAGGGAGGGCGTGCCCTCCCTTTTATTCCATATCGAGATATTATTTAGTGTCGTGGACGAGGGCGATGCACGCCCTGAACGGGCCATCCGTAGGAAATCCCCGATTTCCGAGGATGCAGATGTATCTACTGATGCATCGGAACACAGTGGGCATCGCCCTCGGGAAGAAGCGGTCCATAATATTCAAAACGCAAAACATCAGGTATAATGTGATATCCAGCATATGAGCAACGCTCTCGCCAGGATGATTGGAAAATGTAAAAAGAAGGTCGGGATATTCACTTTCCCGACCCGGTTTTTAGTAATTCAGGTCTATTTGATAAAATCCAGTCCAAAGTTGCCCTTGACGTTCTTTATACCGGTGTCCTCCAGGCCGGCATGCTTCAGCTTGACGCCGGTGAGCACCAGCATGACCTTGATCGTGTTATCCAGGCGCTCGTCCACGTATGCGCCCCAGATTATGGTGGCGTTCTCGGGTATGCGGTCATGGATCTCGTGGGCCACGTTCTCCGCTTCCTTAACCGTCATGTCCTTGCCGCCGAATACGCAGACGAGGGCACCCGTGGCATCGGAGATGTCGATATCCAGGAGAGGGGAGTTGAGAGCGTCGTTAACGGCCTCCTGGGCCTTGTTGGGCGAATCGCTGGCATCACCCATACCTATCACTGCGGTCCCGCCGGATTTCATGACTGTCTTCAGGTCATTGAAATCCAGGTTGACGAGGCCCACCTTGGTGACCATCTCGGTAATACCCTTGATGGAGTTCATCAGCACCTCGTCCGCAACCCTGAACGCGGCGTTCAGGGGAAGCCGTGGCACGATCTCCAGGAGTTTCTCGTTGGGAACCACTATGACCGTATCAGCCTCTTCCTTCAATCGATTGATACCCCAGAAAGCATTCTGCATCCTGACCTGCCCCTCTCCGGGAAAGGGAGTCGTGACGATGGCCAGGGTGAGAGCGCCCAGGTTCTTCGATATCCGGGCAACTGCCGGGGCCGATCCCGTTCCGGTCCCCCCGCCCATCCCCGCGGTCACGAAGTTCAGATCGGAGCCCGAAAGAAGATTGCGTATCTCTTCCTCGTTCTCCTTGGCTGCACCTTCTCCCACCGTGGGATTCGATCCCGCACCCAGCCCCTTCGTCTGCCTTCGACCGATGAGTAGCTTCGTGGGAGCATGCACCGTCAATAGATGTTGGGCGTCGGTATTGAGTGCAAACATGTCGGCACCTACTATACCTTCCTCCACGCATCTCGTGATCGTATTGCTGCCGCCGCCGCCGCATCCGATGATCTTGATGGTCGGCCTGGTTCTGAGGAAAACATCCTTGATATCCTTGTCATCCGAACTGGTGAACTTCTCCGGTTCCCTCATGGAAGAGGGATTAACCGGTGCTGGCGGGGGTGCCTGTTCCCTGACGGGTTTCTTCACCATTTTTAACAGCTCTTTTGCCAATAATGTCATATGATTCGCCTTCATTTTTCTTTTATCAATATGTGATGGTTACGCATCTGATCTGTATCTGGACCAAAGGGGGCCGAAGCGTACGGGGCTTTAAATACCCAATCCTCGTTTAAATATTTTTCCTACAAAATGTAATCCTTCTCAACTCCATGGCGTTTCCATAAGGGGTATTCAACAAATAGTATAAGGGAGGGAAAGTGGGCCGTTGTCGGTTCCATGACCACGATGATATTTCTTCCCTATCAGAGTTGCCATGGACTCTTGTAGCAACATATATGTGAATTTGAATCTCCCGGTTCGGAGCAGCTATAGTATGCCACTCTTTCCCTTCATGGAAAGGACGCTGCCCAGCACCGCGATCGAGCATTGGCCCATGGGAGTGTACCATGCACATCCCTCCTTAAGGCAAGTCTCCTTCAATATTGGGCAAATTAATCCCTCTGACTCCATGTTATCTCCTCTTTGTAATTGTTCCCGAACATCGGACCCTCTATTTGGGGAACGAGTGACCGCAGTCCATGCAGTATCCGAGGTCCTTGTCGGCCTTCTCGTTGCACCTGGGACAGAGGAATATCTCGTTCCTTCCGCCAATGCTGCCATCCTCGATGAAGTTTACCCGATCTCCCCCCTTCTCCCCCTTCTTCTTGCGGAGTATCATGAATACTATCACTCCGGCTATGATGATCACGACCAAACCGGCAATTATGAAGATCCAGCTCCCCGTTCCCTCGTCGGATATTATGGGAGTGCTCGTCTTCCCTCCGTTTCCACTTTCGGGGAGGACCGTGAAGTTGGCGTATCTCGTTACGCTGGATCCGTATCCGTCGCTCACAACGAGCTTCACCGAACGATTTCCCGCCTCGAAACTGAGATCGAAGGCCTGGTCAACCGTGAGCTTCATGTTGCCGTCGTACCATTGATACTTCAGTTCATCACCGTCGGGATCCGTAAAGCTGGCATTGAATTCGATCCGGTCGTTTACCGTGATGTTCCCCAGTGTATCCATTGCCGGGAGGAACGAAACAAGGGTCATAGGTCTGTTCCGGTCCACAATGGTCAGCGACCAGGTGTACGAGGCATTATAAACACCGTCCTCTGCCCTTACCGTCACGTTCACTACCCTGCGATCGCCGTGGATATGGTGTTCCACCGTATCATGGTCGGACGTGTAAATAAAATCCGATCTCCCGGCGTCCGACACCACCTCGCCATCGACGAACCATGAGTATCCGATAAGGTCACCGTTGGGATCCACTGCGGTTACGTTGAACTTGATGTATTCTGTCTCGTTTATGTCGGGAGTGTCTTCCATCGAGGCGTCGGCCATGGCGGACAGGATCACCGGGGGCTCGTTCAGATCGAGAACCGTTACGGTCCAGGTGAACCGGTCCGAAAGACCAAGGAAATCTTCCACAACGACCGTTATCTCGTAGGGGGAGTCCTCGGAGGAATTCGGCCCGGAAACACGGGTCACGAAGTTGAAGAACGCACTCTTTGCATCGGTCAGCAGCCTGCCGTCTAGATACCATTTGAAGATGACGTTGCTCTCTCCCGCATTCTGGAATTGAACATGGAAAAGGACCTCCTCCGTCTCGTCGGCGTTGACCAGGGGCTGTGATGGCACCGTGAGGTTTATTTTAGGAGCTGAATTGATAGTGACCTCCCACGTTGCGGTGGCATTTGCACCCAGCTCGTCCACGAGCTTGACCTCCACCTCGAAGAGATCCCCCTGGCTCACCTCCGTGAAATCCCAATCCAGTTTTCGCTCGTTCTCTCCCGGGAGGATCTCGCCGTTCAGGGTCCATGCGTAGCTGAAATCGTCATCGTCCTCGTCGGAAGCGTTCACCACGAAGCTGACCGAAGTTCCCTTGTTTATTATTATGTCGCTGAAGGGCTCCCGCGAATGTACGACCGGGGGATGATTGACTGCCACGGAAACGGTCCTTTGGGCGACGTTGTTGTTCTCGTTCTGTTCGGGGATGGCATCATCGGGGTCCAGGGATATCATTATATCGAATTCTCCACCTCCCGGACAGCCGAGGTCGTAGATAAGAATCAATTCCTCTCCCCCGTTCATGGAAATGATCGTTGAACCGTTGACGTATTCGGTATCCGTGATGGTGACCTTCACCTCCGCTCCGATGACGGGCTCCCCGCCAAGGTTCGAGATGCGTACGGCAGCCTCCAGGCGGTCGTTCTCCCGGGGGCTTTCAGGTGATATGGTTATGTCCGATACGGCCACCTTCAGATCGACGTCGTCGCTCATCTGCGAATCGACATCGCCGAATCCGGTCAGATTGTCGATGGAGTTCTTTACCTGGGCCGAGTAGTTGATATACCCGTTGACCGGCATCGTGTTACCCGGGACGGTGATGGTTCCCACCTGGTGGATCGGGTAGTAATCGACACCCACGCCGGCGGCAGTCCCGGATTTCTCCATACCGACGGTGTTCAGATAGTTATGGGTCTCGATTATCGTCTCGCTCTCCTGGTTTCCCCCCTGCACTACCACCGCATCCTGAACTACGATGCTGTTCACGGTCCACGTGTTGGGCGGTGTCATCGGGAATCGGAATATGTTCAGGGGCGGGGTTGCTGTGGATACCGAGCTCCCGTGATACGGACTGTTGAAGACGCCGGGAATTCTGGCGTTTCCCTCCAGGTCGAGGACCTGTTTTACCATGGCAAGGTCGGATGTCCTGTGATACACGTATCCCTTCGAGGTGGATTCGTCGAAGAAATCCCCGCTGCTGCCCATGTAGGACCATGTTCCGCTCTGCACCACGCGGATCTCCACGGTGGAGTTGTACACTTCATAGGCGGAGCCGTTCACGACAACGTTCTCCTGCTGCTGGACTATCCGTATGGTGGTCTCATCCAACTCCTCGAGATTGATCTGAATGCCGGACATGGTCATCACGATATCCTCCTCGGATACGACATTGTACCTCCACCAGTCGCCCGGGTTCCACTCGGGACTCTCGTATGCCCTCCCCGAATCGCCGGGATCGGCCGGTAGTACGGCTGGCGATCCCGGTATGAATTCAGCGGAATCGGTCCCTCCGGGCTGCGATTCCGCGAACATTGTCAAGCTGCAAACCTCGACTTTTGGTCGAGCTCCGCACCATTGACAATATATACTCCCCACCAGGAGGAATGTGATGCAGAAAACGAAGATATTGCGCTGGGTACTCATCTTAAACACCTTCCGGGGGCCCTTTAAGGGCATCCCCATTTTCCTTTGGTACTATTGTTAATCGGTCTTTCATTATATTAAAGTTAGAGGAAAAACAACGACGAACCATCATTTTAGTACTTCGAGGTCGTT
>CAYRFL010000181.1:0-4905 GCA_964423515.1 uncultured archaeon | reverse complement strand
CATGAAGAACGAGAACAGGGCCACCTTCAGTATCTCGATATCGCCGAGCTCTCCGACATCGGTATACATATTGCTTCCCCATACTCCAACGATGGCGGATAGTATGAAGAAGAGGATGGTGCCGAGGACGAAGAGATTGTTTAAGCTGGGTACTATATCCAACTTGCTCAACTCGATAATGTCGAAAGGCAGGCTGCCCCATATGCCCACGAGACCGAGTATCTCTCCGATGCCAAGGAATATGAGACCGAAGAGCTTGGCCATATCGGATGAATCGCAGGAGTTTATGATCATATACAGGATGCTACCCGAGAAGAGCAGGGCCATACTTCCCATGATCTGGAGAAGGATGATCAGACCCGAGGATTTTGTAGCGTCGATCGATTGTTGTGGAAATTCATCGGCCATCATATCACCCTCTTTGTGCCAATGTCCTCGCCTGGAGCAGGATATGCTGCAACGGGGATTGGGGTTTCCAGTCAACTACGTTGATGCCGTAGCCCAGGAGCTCTTTTATGAGTATGTCCCGTTCCATTCTGAGAACGTCGTATGCAAGGGGGTCCAGGTGTATCTCTTTCTTGGTTCCCAGGAGGCTGGTGCTCTCCTCCACGGCGCCCTTCTCCTTTCCCAGAAGTTCGAAATCGATACTGGAAGGAGATAGAATGGTCACGTCGAATTCTAGAACACGCATGGTGCTCACCGCCTTTCTCAGGGAATCGTCATCGTCCAGAGAGGAGATTATGATCACCGGAGAATGTCGCGGCAGGTAGGGCAGCGCCACGGAAACTATACCCTGCAGGGGTATATCGCCGCGAGGAGCAGCCCCGGCCAGGGCGGTCAATATCTCGTAGAGCTGTTTCTGGCCGCTTCCCTTCTTGATGGTCATTACCTTGTCGGAATAGACCACCAGCGAGACGGAATCACGTCTTCCCAGGAAATACTGGGTGAGCGTGGCTGCAGCCCTTGAGCCGTAGATATTGGCGTTATCCGATTCCATCCCTATGGCCGACACCTCCCTGGCATCGAAGACGATGGTGATATCGGACACGCTCTCCCTTTCCTTCTCGTTGACCAGCAGTCTTCCGGTGGAAGCATATGCCTTCCAGTTGATCATCTTGAAGGAATCCCCGGGCACGTATTCCCTGATACCCCAGAACTCGTATCCGGGCCCAGGCATCTTTACCCGCATCTCTCCGGGATACATCTTGGGCTGCTTCGATTTGATATAGAGTTCCTTTATCTCGCGCGTCTGGGGAAATACGGTGAGCCGACTGGTGTAGTTGATGTTCATCTCGTTGTAGAACAGGTAGAACGGGTCGTGCGAGCGTATGGATACTGGACCTATCTCGTAAACACCCTTCAACGGACATCGGATCGCATATCGCAGCCTCGTCTTGCCCTTGGGTTTCAGATCCAGGTAGGTATAGTTGCTGCCCCGCCTCAATTCGACCTGCCTTGGAAGTGTGTCTCTCACCTCGACGATCCCTCCCTTGGAGGAGAAATAGCCAATGAGCGCACCGAGGATTAGACTGAAGAAAAGGGCCAGGAGTGCCACGATTATTGCAGCGTTTCCCAGGCTTTCAAATCCCCAGAGCCAGAAAGCGAGGGGGAGGGACAGGATAAGTCCAACGACCGCTCCCCCGATAACCGGCGCTATTACCTGGAAGGATTTTGGCCTGGTCAGCTGCAACTCGACCTTTATCATTCCGTCTTCGAATATCCTCTCGTTCGACATCTGTCTGAACGGGCGCACCATCATGTTGAGATTGATGAAGATGGCGAATCCCAGATAGACAAATAGGGCTATGCTGATCCCAAGGAGGATTAGGTTCCGGAATACCAGGCCGAGAAGTACCAGCCCGATACCCGTACACAGCAACAACACCGCTTTCTTAGTCCACATTCTCTACACCGCTGGTACCGGTACTTCAGCAAGAATCTTGTTGAGGATATCCTCCGGCAGAACGCCGCGTATACGCGGTTCCGGCTTCAGGATGATCCTGTGTGCGAGACCATGAATGGTCACAGCTTTGATATCGTCGGGGGTTATGTAATCCCGTCCGTGAAGAACTGCACGGGCTCTCGATAGCTTGAACAGCGCAAGAGAGCCTCGAGGCGATGATCCCACGACGACGCGGGGATCCTCTCTCGTCCTTGTCACTATCTCCACGATGTATGTCAGCAGGGCAGGGTCGAGATGAACGCCTTCTACGGTCCTCATCATGGCAAGGATCTTCTCGGGGTTGGTTATTACCTCGACGTCCACATCGTCCTTTCCTCGCCCCATCCTTCTGATGAGGATTTCCCTCTCATCTTCCCTGGAAGGATAACCCATGCTCATCTTCTGCATAAACCTATCAACCTGAGCTTCAGGTAGCGGGTAAGTACCTTCCTGCTCGATGGGGTTCTGTGTGGCCAAAACCAGGAAAGGTTTCGGAAGCTTGTGGGTGACACCCTCAATGGATACCTGTCTTTCCTGCATTGCCTCGAGCATGGCCGCCTGAGTCTTGGGCGGAGCCCGGTTGATCTCATCAGCGAGGATGATGTTCGCGAAGATCGGTCCAGCCCTGAACTTGAACTCGTTCTCCTTCTCGTCGTAGATATACGTTCCGGTAATATCCGACGGAAGAAGGTCAGGAGTGAACTGAATACGTCTGTACTTGCAACCAAGCGTAGCCGCGAAGGTCATTACCATCAGGGATTTCGCCGTTCCCGGAAAATCCTCCATCAATGTGTGGCCGTCGGCCAGGATGGATATTAGAACGTTCTCAAGAACTTCCCTCTTCCCGATGATGGCCTTTGAGACCTGCTCGATCACTGCGTTGGCCGTTGCTGCCACGCCGCGTATGGCGGCGGGACTTGCCTTGGGCGGTCCTCCTCGTGCTCCCGGTGCCGGTCCTCTGGGACCCGGTCCTGGTCTTGCTCCCGGTGCCGGTCCTCTGGGGCCCGGTCCTGGCCGTGGTCCCGGCCCTCTCGGTCCTGGGGGTAGTTTCTTTGGTCCAGCTCCTTGCCCGCCCGGGCCTGGTCTTTTTGCTCCATTTGTCATATTCTATCACCTTGGATAATATAGAGATTAATCTCTGACCGTTATTTTTTCCACTTGTTTATGATCTCGACGAGACGCCTTATTTCCTCTTCCGCATAGGAAACCTTGTCGTCTCTCACTAGCTGAATTAGCTGGGGATTACCGATCAGGCGATCGATATCCCTGGGATCGACCTCCCGGAATTCCTCCGGAGAGAGACCGCGGTCCATTCTTACCTTCTCGAGAACCGCTCTTTTCAATCTTGCCTTCTTGAGATCGAGGGATCTTGGAAGGGTGCCCCTTCTTTTAAAGGTTCTGACGTTGAAATCATGGACCCAATCCACCTGGCCTCCGGAAAGGAGCACTGATAGCGCGAGCCCCACGAAGAGAACCAGCGTCCCGAATGCTATATAGCAGAATTGTGACGTCATTACGCTCGTAACCCTGAGAGTACTGTAGGTGGGTGTCAGCCAGACCGCATCCTCTTCATGGCGGCTGTCATCGATGAGAACGAGGATCTCAGCCTCGCTGTTGGTGTCCAGCTTGTCATAGAACAGATAGAACAGCAGATCCTGCATGAATATTCGATTGTCGTAATCGGTCTGGTTATCCGGCGTCTTGTCGGCCAGATCGTCCACGTCACGTATGTCTTCCACGGATGGTGTCAGGTCCTTCTCCTTGAACAGCGCGTGGGTGTTCGAATCGTAATTGATGGACATGTGGTCAAGGGAATAAAGATCGTTCGTGAACAGGTCCGCATCCGATATGAATACGATGGAACCCTCTCCCACGAACTTCGAATCGACGACCTCGATTATCAGCTCCACCCTGTTTGCTGCCGTGGATACTCGATCCGCAAGTTTCGTAGAGCCCTCCTCCGGAAGCTCGATCTCTCCGTTGTTGTTCAGGTCCACGTAGCTGTTCTCGGAACCCCTGGCGATGACATTAGTCTCCGTCTTGAAGGAATACAGGCCCACGGGCCTGTTCATGATGAGCTGATAATGGAAGAGGTCCTCGTCTACACGGTCGTCCAGCTTGTAGACCTCCACCTTCTGCTCTTCGGTATTGATGTTCAATATCTTGATAAAGAAGTGCCACCCGCCATAATCGATGTACTTCTCCGCCTCCTTTGGCGGGTTTCCCATGGTGACCTGGGCATCGTCGGGAAGCTCGATGCCAGATTTTGCGAATCGATCCTGCAATGCCTGCGGTATTTTCCCGGGATTGATCGTTTTCAATTCGAGCGTGAAGAGATATACCTTCTCGTCATCGTTGATCTTGTTCAACCTCTCCTCGTTGACACCTATCTCGTATGGATCCTGAATGTTGTTGTAGGGGTATTCATCCACCCAGTCCCCATCGTCGTCCATGGTGTCCTCGTCGATCCCCTCGTTGCTCTCATCCACCACTCCGTCGTAATCGTTGTCTCGAAGCTCCCTTTTCGAGAGTTTTCTGTTATCCTGATCGTTGTCTACCCGGTCCAGTTCATCCTCGTCCACCAGACCGTCCTTGTCATCGTCGTCATCCCAGAAACGGTCTTTCTCATCCGCGAGCCATACCTTCTGCTGATCGGCACGGTTTGGCTCCACGTTCTCGTCAAATACCCACTGGCCCAGGTCCACCCCGAGAACCGCGTCGCATATGGGAAATGCAACGTTCTTGTCGAACTTCTGGTCGTAGAACTGACCGGTATAATAGGTGATGTTGAACTTGTCCGCCAGCGGCTGTACGTACCCGAAATCGTCGGCTATTATCGCATGACCTCCCGCCTTGACGAATTCCTCTATTGCCGTCATCTCCGTTTCAGTGTACTGTTTCTCTATCCCGGTGGCTATGTAGAGTGTGGTTTCGGGGTCCACCAAGTTCTGCTCGAAGACGGT
>CAYRFL010000180.1:0-5125 GCA_964423515.1 uncultured archaeon | reverse complement strand
ATATGTCTGCGAAACCGGATGACCGCTCGCAGGCGAATATCATCCCTTCGATACAGTCGGATATGTGAAAATAGGACTTCCTCGTTCCGGGCTCCCTTCCCAGTATCTCCAGGTTCCCTCCATCGGCCTTGAGCTTCCTAATGAAATCGTAGGTCACGCCGTGGGTGGAGCGGGAGCCCACTACGTTGGCGAACCTGAATATAACCGCCCTCATGTTGAAATTGGACGCATAGGCGGTTATGAAACCTTCCGAGGCAAGCTTCGAGGCAGCGTACAGCGATATGGGCAGCAGCGGGCCGTATTCCTCGGGGGTGGGAATGGTGTCCGCCTCCCCGTATACGGTGGACGTGGATGTGAATGCCATCCTGCCGATACCGTTCTTTCTCATGGCCTCCAGCACGTTGAACGTGGCTATCACGTTCTGTTCGAGGTGCACGTAGGTGTCGCTCGCTCCGAGGCGGACGTCGGGATTGGCGGCCAGATGGAATACCCAGTCGTACCCCTTTATCGCCCGATCAGCCGCATCGGAGTCCAGGAGATCCATTTCCACCAGGTGAAAATCGTCCCTGTTCATGCAGTGTTCGATAAATTCACGCCTTCCCGACGAAAAATTATCTATCACCGTAACCTGGTTTCCCTGATCCAAGAGGCGGTCCACAAGGTGGCTTCCTATAAAGCCCGCCCCGCCGGTGATCAGTACCTTCTTTCCGGAAAGTTCATCGTTATCTCTTTCATTCAAACAGAACACCATCCATTTTCACACAGTTATTATCTTTTACATCATGTACATCACGTACATCATTTACATCAGATACCAAGAGGGATCGCACATCACAGCAGGTGAATCGGGATCTGGGAGCCCCTTTCGTCATCTACCTCGCCTTCATCGTCCTCGAACTCTTCCCCCTCTTCCTCTTTTTCATCATGCTCCTCTTTCTTTTCTACACCCGAACTGGTCTTCCTTCGCCTCGTTCCCATCCCACCCGTCCGCGGCCTTGTCGCTCTCTTTTCCCGCTCCCTTATGGGGAAAATGTCGAGGTCTTCCCTGGAAGCGGTCAATTCAAGAAGGACCTCATCGCTGCGGACGGCCCCGTCCAGAAGTGCGGTGACGCGATCATACCATTTCTTAGTGTTCCCGAGCATCATTTCCGCCATGGCTTCCGGCTCCCTTCCGATGTAGATGTGGTAATAACCGCCCCGCTCCAGATGTTCGGATTCCTTCACCACCAGTCCCAGGCCATGCAGCCGCGAGAGTATCCGGTAAGCCGTGCTCCTGTCCTTTTCGAGCATCGATCCGACCTCCCTTGCGGTTCTGCCTCCGTATCTGAGAAGGTATTCATACACCTCCACCTCCACGGTACTAAGACCGATTATATGGCCCAGAAGGCTGTTATCGTCATTCTCGCTTCTCCGTTTCAATTTCATCACCGTTTTTCATATATGGGCTGCAAGTCCAATAGCTGTGTATGCCTCTTGCACAACCATTGGATTGCTCCTTATTCGATTTAATCGTTTCCGTATTTCTCATTTTTTTTCAGCGGAATCGGCCCTCGGAAACATGCTGTTTCCAAAGGGCCCACGATTCCGCGAACTATGACAGGTAACGGCTTGCCAAGTTACGTCTTGGCAAGGCTTGACCGGTAACGCCCGGTCAAGTTAGATGTGTCAACAGACACATCGGAATAGCTGAATCTCTGATTCAGCAAGATCTGTCATGCCAGACGAGCTGTTAGGGTCGTCGGGGATGGTCAAGCCTAAAACCTGGGTATTTGTCAAGTTTTTCACCATTGACATTATATTACCAAAATCTATTTTGGTTATAACAGCGTTGAGTAAGGGATAGGGGAGGATCATGAATTGAATCTCCATGGGTAGTGTTATTATGAGTAGGAATTACATCATCATCCTGTTACTTACCATCGCCTTGACGCTCTCGAGCTTACCGTCGCTCCATGCGAACGAGGAGTCCGGAGAAGAAGCGAAGATAACGCTTTACGGCCAGGAAGACATTCCGGAATCGGAGAATGCGGGACTATCCTTCCATGGTACCGATCCGGAGGAGATAGTGGCCCTTCGGAGCCATCGGGCCTCATCCTCCGAGATCGAGCGCCTGAAAGCGCTCTTCGGCGTATGGCAGGAGGGGGTCGATTACAATCCCACCTTCAACGGCCTCGGCACGGGCCTGGCGCCGCCCACGGAGGATGAATGGAATGCCATGGTTGGGCGTTTTTCCTTTGTGGACGAAATCGCCCCTATCTCCGGTTCGAGGGACAATCCCGAGAGCCTCGACCTGTCCTCCGAAAAGTATTTCCCGCCCATCGGGAGCCAGGGAGGGGAGGGATCATGCACCTGCTGGGCGGTGGGCTACTTCTTCAAGACCTACGTGGAGGCCAGGGAGCACGACTGGGACCTCTCCGGGGCGAGTTGGGTCGGAGGTCATACGGGTTATCCCTCGCCCTCGTCGTACCAGGAAAAGATCATGAGCCCCGACTTTCTCTATCACCAGATAAACAACGGGGGTGACCTCGGTTCTTGGGTGGACGACGGGCTGAACCTCGTATGCCAGGTGGGCGTTTCCAGCTGGACGAAGATGCCCTACAGCGTGCCGGACCACACTTCATGGCCCTCGGAGGCCGCCTGGAGGGAGGCGGCCCTCTACCGCGGGAACGACACCGGCTTCAACGGGACCTGGGTTCAGGACGACGACGGGGTTCTCAGGCTGAAGAACTGGCTGAACACACATACCCCCGCCGTCATAGGGGTTGACGCCGGCCAGTACAACACCCTGGGTCAGAGGAACGACACCTGGACGCTCGATACCTATGCCAATCCCACTGTGAACCACGCGAACACCGTGGTGGGATACGACGATAATCGATGGTACACGGAAGGGGGGCAGGCCACCAAGGGAGCCTTCAAGATAGTGAACTCCTGGGGTCCGACCTGGGACGGCGACGGGGCGTACTGGATATCCTACGAATCTTTCAAACGCGATATCGAGGCCGCCTATTTCATCGGCGATCGTGTGGATTACAACCCGGAGACGGTGGCGGTGTTCGAGATGACCCATGCAAAGAGGGGAGAGTGCGACATCTGGTTCGGCGTCGGAGACAAGGCCGATGCGAACGGAACGAAGCATTACAACGTGGAGCACTGGAATGGGGGCGATCACGCGTTTCCAAACAACAAGATGGTCATCGATATCACAGAACTGAATAACTACGTAGGCCAGATGAACGGCTCCAATCTCTTTATCAACGTCACCGACGGAGGGACGGCCACGGTGGGCACCATCGATTCCTTCTATGTGGAGCATTACAACGACTACATCAACGATTCTCTACTGATCTGCGCCGAATCGTCCGATCCGGTGGTCAACACGGTCCAGAACACGCCGGTGTATGCCTCCGTCATCCTGGTGGACGATATCTCGCCCATTGCGGATTCCGGGCCGGACCAGACCGTGGAGAAGGGCAGCACGGTAACATTCGACGGCTCCGGCTCGTACGATCTGTCCAGGATAAGGAACTATACCTGGAACTTTTCCTTCAAGGGCAACCCTCACACGCTCTACGGGGTCTCACCCACTCACACGTTCAATTCCTACGGCTCCTGCCAGGTGACGTTGAATGCCACCGATCCTTCGGGAAACTGGGATATCGATATCATGAACGTTACCCTGGCGGATATCACCCCTCCCTCGGCCGATGCGGGGCCGGACATGACGGTGGACCAGGGAGATACGGTGGCGTTCGACGGCGCCGGGAGCTCCGATAACGTGGGAATAGTGAACTACACGTGGAACTTCACCTACGACGCACAGGAGCAATATATGTATGAGATATCTCCGTCGTTCACATTCCACAAACCGGGACAGTACGTCGTCACACTGTCGGCGAAGGACGCAGAGGGAAACGTGGGCCAGGACACCGCCAAGGCGACTGTCAACGATACCACTCCCCCCATCGCTGAATCCGGGCCGGACCGGACAGTGGACCAGGACGAGCAAATAACATTCGACGGCAGCGGAAGCAGCGACAACATGGGCGTGGACAATTACACGTGGATATTCGACGACGGGGGGCAGATCATGCTGTACGGCGTATCGCCACAGCACGCCTTCAACGCTGCAGGAACCTACGAGGTCACCCTGAACGTTTCTGACGCGGCCGGTTTCTGGGATACGGATATCATGAACGTCACCGTGAACGATACCGAGGCTCCCGTGGCCAACGCAGGTCCGGACCAGACCGTGGACCAGGGAGACACGGTAACATTCGACGGCAGCGGAAGCAGCGACAACGTGGGAGTGGACAACTACACGTGGTCTTTCCAGTACGCCGGGCAGCCCGCAAGTCTATACGAAGTTTCTCCCACCTTCACCTTCGGTACGCCGGGCAGTTATAATGTAACTCTCAACGTCACCGATGCCGCCGGCAACCGGGGTACGGATACTATGAACATCACCGTGAACGATACCGAGGCCCCGGCGGCGAATGCGGGCCCCGACCAGACGGTGGACCAGAGGGATGTCGTCCAGTTCGACGGGGGCGGGAGCAGCGATAACGTGAATGTGGACAACTATACGTGGAACTTCACATATGACGGAGAACCCCGATCCCTCTACGGGCAATCCCCCTCCTTCACCTTCGAGATACCGGAAAACTATTCCGTTACCCTGAACGTAACGGACGCGGCGGGCAACTGGGATACGGATACCATGAACGTCACCGTGAACGATACCGGCATCCCTGTTGCGGATGCGGGCCCCGACCAGACGGCGGGCCAGCACGACCAAATAACATTCGACGGCAGCGGAAGCAGCGACAATGCCGGCATCGAGAACTACACGTGGACATTCGACGAAGGGGGGCTCGTCACCCTGTACGAGGCCTCGCCAATGTATCTATTTCGTTACGCGGGAACCTTCATCGTTACGCTCAACGTCACCGATGCGGCCGGAAACTGGGATAACGACACCATGACCGTTACCGTGAACGACACGGAAAACCCGGTGGCGGATTCAGGTCTCGACCAGGCCATCGACCCGGGTCAAACTGCACTCTTCGACGGGAGCGGGAGCAGCGACAAGATAGGGGTGGATAAATAAACGTGGACATTCGAC
>CAYRFL010000179.1:0-5201 GCA_964423515.1 uncultured archaeon | reverse complement strand
ACGCCACATAGCCCAGTACGACAGATGGTACTGCGACGCATGCAAGAAGTACATGCCCAGCGGATTTACCGCATAGATCCTCAATTCAGATCCTGTAGCGGTCCAATGTTTTCCGGGCCGTTAACTATTTTCAATTTTAAATATCCAGCAGTAATGCCGTAGAGAGCAGCCCTTGGATGAACACGAATTGACGGATGGAGTGAAATATCAGGCGAATTCGTCGAACCGGGCACCGCATTCGGGACATCCTTTCTTTTCTTTACCGCAGTCCACGTGCAGCAGTTTTTCACAGTTCGGGCATCTGAGCCCCGGTTCGTTGGCCTTTATGATCTTCTTGCAGTGCATGCACAACGCCGGGTTGTTCAGACGCAGAAGGGAGGGCGAAACAAGCGGTCTTTTCTTTAACTCCTTCTCTTCCCGGCTTCCGAGAATGCCAAGGATATCATCCACCGTCTTGTCGATGCCCAGCTCACCGTTCTCCCCGGAATGGGTTCTTCCCTTTTCCTCCGATCGTATGCTGCGTCCGTTTTCCACGTTCTTTCCATTCTCGAAAACCTCGAAGAACAGACCACCGTCATCCACTGCATCGATCTCATCTACGTCCTCCCAATGGGCCCTGATCTCTCTATCATCATGGACGCCCCCGATTTCCGCTCTGATATCCTCCTCCTCATCCATTATGATTATGCCGTCCTCCTCCCCGTATGAGGCTGCATCTTTCTCACCCTCGGGGATCAACTCACCCTCCTGTTCGGGACTCCCACCATCACTTGACATTCCATCCGTCTCCTGCGATTCCCTCTCAGGAGGTATATAATCGATACCCGGAGCGACCTCGGCTACACTTGTGAATGGGACGGGACTTCCACCGTATTCGTCCCCCCCCTCCGCGAATCCGTCCTCGTCATAAAACGTCCCGTCCCGCTTATCTCTCCATCCTTCCTCGTAGGTATCCGTTTCTGTCCTGGAATGATCGGACAACCCTTCATCGTATGGTTCCTCGCTCTCGTCGTAGGCTGCCTCGTATTCGTCGAAAGGTCCTTTCCCTCCTTCCTCGCTTTCCATCATGACATCCGGCTCGTAATCCATTTCCTCCTCTCCGATATATCCCCCGTTCTCTTCCGTATCCGATCCCGGGTCCGTACCGATCTCTGTAACGGATTCCCCTCCTGCTCCTCCCTCGTTTTCCGCCCTTTCTGCTCTTCCGTCCTTCCTTCTCCTGGAGATGAATGCGAGTATTCCAAGGATCAGGACGAGCACCAGAAGGCCCCATGGCCAGAAGAGGCCCCCTAGGCCGAATCCGAACGGCCCCCAGTCGGAGAATCCGAGCCCGTCGTCCGGAGAATACCTGTATGGCAGGGGTACTATCCTCTCATTGCCCACGTTATCGATGATCTTGAAGTACAACCACCGGTCCCCCTGGCTCCTGTTGCCTCCTGCGTTCTTGTCGTCTATGGACCATCTGAATTCTTCCCTGTCGTCGAGCATGCTCTTCCACGTCTTGCCGTCGTTGCTGACATAGAATGCATATATTCCGCTCTGTCCCTCGGAGATGGTGGTTTTGATGGTTAGTTTCCGATCTCCGGTACTTCTGAACTTTTCCTCGGACCTGCCATCCAGGTTCAGGATGATACCCGGTGCCTCCACATCCCTGACAAGCCTTATTGAAAAGCTGTCTCGGTTGCCCACCATATCGTGCACTGTGAAGACCATCCATCCTTCCGCCTTCTCCTCCGGGCCGATGAAATACAGACACCGATGATCGTCTGTCTCCAGAGGAAGTTTGTCGGAGAAACCTATCTTCCGCACACCCGATCCGGTCTCGTTTATTGCCAGAAGCGGGATGGAAACCGAGAAGTTCTCCTCTACGGGAAGGGAACCATAGTAGAGCGTCCTGTTGAGTTCGTCGTAATGGATGTAATAGCTGTTTTCTGTTATCACGGTCCGCTCAGCCTCAACCGAGATATTGGAATCGAGGGATATCTTCAGCACCAGGGTCCTGGTGTTGTTGACATTGTCGGTGATGCTTATTCCCCTGCTGCCTTCCTCGATGGAACCCGGAGCGATAAGATATTTCTTCGAGTAGTTGCCCCCGGCAATATCCAACCTTTCACCGGACTCCGAGAAGAGATCCGGCATGGAGAACAGATGAACTCCGCTCCCGGTATCGTCGATATTGGTTATGTTGAGTGTGAAATGTTCCTCGGAGGCCATTGAATTCGAGTACCAGAACCAGATGCGGCCGTCACCGGGTTTATAGTATATGTATTCGCTGTTTTCGACCACGGTCAATTCCGGACTCTCCGGAGCGTCGGTATCCAGTATGACGGTGAGATTTATCGGTAGGGCGTTTCCCACTCGATCGTACAATATGAACTTGTAAGCGGCACCGTCCGCATCGTCCGTGAAGTTTATTATGTATCTCCGGTTCAGTGTCTGCGAGAAAAGTTCGTCCATGTAGAACATGGCGGGGAATCGGACCTCCAGAAGACCGCTTAATGTATCGCTGATGTTGCTGAGGCGCACAGTGAACTCCTGAAAGTCGAGAAAATTATTGCTGTAATACAGTTTTGATCCGCCATCGTGATAAATGTATGGTGAAACCTCGAGAACCTCGAAGTAGTCCAGCTGCGGGGCTTTTGCGTCCCGTTCCAGATACAGGGGGAGGCTGAAACGGTTTCCGACATTGTCGATCAATGTGACGTTGGCCCAGCCGCAGTAGCTATCACTGTAATACACCACGAATCCCGCCTCGTAGGGCGCTTCGAACCTCTCTTCCATGGGTTTGTTGAAGAGGGCCGGGAATATGACCTTGTATATCCCACTCTCCGAATCGGTTATTGGATTGACACCCATTCCGAACAGCACTCCCGCCGGCATGTTCTTTCCGTAGTAGAGCGTGGAGTTCTCATCGTAGTAGAGGTACGGGGTTAGCTCGGTTATATTGATCACACCGGTAGGTCCCGTAACGTCCCGTACCAGTATAACCGTGAGATAGAACATGTTGTAGGTGCGGTCATAGAGGCTTATCGTGATGGTTTCCGGCCCGGACGCACCGTCAGAGATCGAAAAGGATTGCACGAACGGTGGAGTTTGATCGTCCATCACTGTTGAACCGAACGTGGCCGGGAACAATACGCCTCCCACTCCGCTCTCTTCGTCGGTATGGTCCAGCACGCTCAGATCGAATCTCTCACCTCCGGCCATTCCGATCCCGTAGTAGAGGGTTGCATTGCCGTCGTAGTGTATGTATGTACTGCTCTCGTTGATGGCGTAGGAGCCGCCGGGAGGCGTCAGATCGCGCGTGATATTTAGTTTGTATAACCGAGAATTGTTGACCATGTCGCGCAGGTCGAAGGCCAGTATCCCCTCGAAGGTATCGAAGGATGTCACGGAATAGCTGACGTTGAATGGTAGGACCGTAAATATGTCCGCAAGGGCTCCGAACTCCAGGGGCGAATGGAGACAGTACAGGCCGCTCTGATTATCCCGTGGATCGGTTAGGTTGACGTGAAATTCCTCTGCACCGGGCATATGATCGCTGTAATAGAGGGTCTGAGTAAGGTTGTTGTAATGAAGGTATCTCGATGCCTCGAACAGCATGAGCCTGTCCAGTACTGGCGCCTCCACGTCCCGTATGACGGTCAGATTGAGGCCGAAGGAGTTTCCAACCTTATCGTATACCGTTATCCAGAGGTTGAATTGATCGATATCATCGGTGTCGTTGACGCGGTATGTGTGGATGAAAGGGGCGGAGGTGATGATCCCCTGAAGAGGGTTGAAACCCGCATCGAAGGTGACGTTGGAAATCCCCGAGCGAGCATCGGCAACCCCGAGAGCCGTTATGTTCAGCATCTGGTCTGTCCCACCCATCCCGTCGCTGTAATAGAGGGTCCTCGAATCCTCATGGTAATACAGGTATCTAGAAGCATTGTCCCGTACGTCCAGGTCGAGGATCGCAGGGTTCTGGTTGTCAACCCTGAACTGCACGGTAACGCCCACGGTCCTTCCTGCAAGGTCTATGAGGGTCAGCACGACGTCGTCGTCGCCGTAATCCTGAGGCACCGTGTACTCGACCTCCCAGGGATCCGCGTTGGAGTATGGGGTACCTCCGAATGCCGCTTCGCTGGTGATGTTGAACTTGTTCACCTCGTTCCACTGGAACGCCAGTGTTATGGTCTGTCCCGAGCCCATGGCGGCCAGGGAGTTGAACCACACGACACCTCCGCCCGCGCCAAGGGATTCGTCATGACAGTACCGTCCGTCGGATGATACGTCGATGTCGGTGATGACCGGGTCGGTGGTATCGATGATGATGGTATCCTGCACCCTTGCCCAGTTCCCCACGTTGTCCACAGCGAACACGTAGAACGTGGCCAGGCCGTCGGCTCCGCCCCACACGGCGAAATCACCCGATGTGTTCACCGGATTCTGGAGCGGCTGCTGATTGGTGCCCATACGGTTCTCCTTCCAACCGGAGCCACCGTCTCCCATGTTGTCGGTCCATGTGAGCCATACCTCCCTTTGGGCCGAATACTCGCCGGAACCGCCGGGGCCTCCCGGTCGGCAAGTTGTTCCGGTGGGTGCCACCGGGTCGTCGTTGTCCGCCTTGAAGTCGATGGTGACCGTATCCACATTATCCGCCTTGTCCACCACCCAGAACCTGATGCCCAGCTTGTTTCCCGCTCCCGGTGGTACGGTTATCTGCAGCACCCAACCGCCCGCACCGTCGGAATCGATGTCGGCATCGGCTCCGAAAACGCTGGTGACGTTGACATGCTCCTTGAAGCCGTCGGTCCAGGAGAAGGTGAGCGTCAATACCTGGCCGCCTCCCTCGCCGCCGATGCTGTTGAACCACACGGTACCCCCCGCATCGGGATCGATCCCCGACGTGTAGTACCATGCGGCATCGGAGCCAACGGTTACGCCCGTAATGGTGGGCGGTCCGGTATCGACCACGATCCAATCGTGGCCCACGGGGCAGTAGTTGCCCACGTTGTCGCTGACCCAGACGTAGAACGAGTTGTTGCCTTCCTCGGCGGATGCCGAATGATATTTATGGCCAATCTCGACAACAACATCGGGAGAACTGTCGTTAACTTCAGCGTAATATCTGTAGATGTCGCTACCATCCATATCGTCGGTAACGAAATCCCAGTACAGGAAAACACCAGTGTCGTCATCGTAATGCTCGTAGGTCT
>CAYRFL010000178.1:0-5218 GCA_964423515.1 uncultured archaeon | reverse complement strand
GTTGCGGTTCAGATTGTACTCCGACTGCTGCGTCGTGTACGGGGGCTGGTACATCGCTCTGTTCGGTTTCCTGGGGGGCGGGGGCATACACGTGGAGGTCAGCGACGGAAACACCATCTCGAATAACATATGCAACCAGCCGGGGGCAAGGGGCATATATGTCCAGAATTCCAGGGACAGCATCATCGATCTAAACCACTGCGGCGGAAACCGAATGGATGGGATAACTCTCGATCACTCCAGGAGAAATTCACTGGGCAACAACACGGTCGCGAACAATCGACTGAACGGCATACATGCAAAAAGCTCTCACGGCAACGAGATGGACGGGACCGGAAGCCATGGGAACGTTCTTTGCGGTATCAATCTGACGAATTCCAACAACAACACCGTTTCGAACAGCAACATCACCCACAACAAACGGGGGATCGAGATCGGGATGGGCTGTGACGATTCCCTCATTTACAACAATTCGATCAGCGAGAACCTCATAGACGGGATCCGGATCCATGACTGTCACCGGAACAGGGTGATATGGAACGCGATACTGTGGAACGACGAGAACGGAGGTCTACTGGAATCCAGCGATCTGAACGTTATCGACAATAACACCATTTTCCAGAACTGGGACGGAATGAGGCTTCTGGGGTCAGACCGGAACGAGATAACTGGAAATCTCATACTCAACAACTGGAATTACGGAATGCTCCTCGATCCTTCCAGCCTGAACAATATCACGGATAACAATATTTCCCATAACTGGAACCACGGGCTCGCCGCATACAACTCCGTGAACAATGACATATCCGGTAATGACGTTCTGTCCAATCTCGACGGCATCTACCTGAACAATTCGGATTTCAACCTGGTATCGGAAAATCTGGTGGATGATAACTGGGATGACGGAATATCCCTTGATTTCAGCTGGGGCTGCACCATCAGCAGAAACGTGTGCTCGAACAACTGGTGGTACGGCATCTATCTGTATGACATGTCCTCCTTCAATGTGATCGATAACAATACCTGCACGGGGAACGTTCCCGGTATAATCCTCGAGGATCACAGCTGGAGCAACCTTATCGAGAACAACACCTGCAGCGACAACGTGTTCGGGATCTATATCTATGAGAGCGAGGAGAATACCATAATTTACAACACGCTCTCGGCCAATGAATTCTGGGGCGTCGTCGTTGAGGGCAACTCATCAGAGGACAACTTGCTTCATCACAACAACTTCCTGTTCAACAACGGGAGCAGCTATCAAGCACTGGATGCCGGGATCAACAATACCTGGGATGATGGTCGTAACGAAGGCAACTTCTGGGAGAACTATTCCGCTCTCTATCCCCAGGCCATCAACAACGATCACATCTGGGATACTCCGTACGATATCTCAGGCGATTCCGGTTCATGTGACGAATTCCCCCTGTACTATGCGGGACCGGGAGCGGATGATGAGGCTCCTTACGTGGTCTCGGATGATACACCCGCCTTTGCCAACACGGGAGACTCCTTCACATTCAGGGCCGAACTGGAGGACAACCTGGGCCTGGTGGAGGTGAACGTCCGTTACTCGTACGACGGCATAAGCTATACGAATGTCTCCATGGACCTCGCCAGGGGAAACGTATGGACCCGAACCATACTCATCTCCGAGACCGCGGATGAGCTGTACTACAGCTTCCACATGAAGGACCTGGGAAGGAACGATGCGGTCACGGGAGTGAAGCGTTTATCGGTGTACGATAATGATGAACCATATCTCGTACGGATCGATACTGCAGATAACGCCACAACGGGTGATACCTTCCTGTTCTCGGCGGTTTTCAACGATAACATACAGGTGACCTGGGCTTCCGTACGTTACAGCTATCATGTCGATTATACCAATCTATCACTGCTTCTCTCCGGCAACGCGTGGTCGGCGACACTCGATGTGGCCGATGACGCAATGACCATCAGCTATTATTTCATGTTCGGCGACGGTACGAACACGAATCGGACAAGCGAATTCTCGATACCGGTCCTCGATAACGATGCACCCGAGATCGTGGCGGACACGACGCCTTCCGAGGGAAGCACGGGGGACGAATTCACCTTCGATGTCGAACTGGCCGATAACATGGGGGTGGATTCCGCATGGGTGAACCATTCCGAGGACGACGGCGTATGGGAATACCTGGAACTCGAGGAGGACGGCGGGGACCGTTGGTATGCTACCTTGATGGTCGGGGAGAATTCCACTTTCATGGAATACTACATCACCGCCGTGGATATTAACGGTAACGAGTTGGTCGGATCGGCGGTGAACCGGGACATATTGGACAACGATCCTCCGGCGGCTCTAGCGGGGAACGACTTGGTGGTGGAGCAGGACCGGGAGATGACCCTCGATGGGGGCAACAGCACCGACAACATGGGTATCGACAAGTACGTATGGACCTTCGATTACGACGGGACTTTCACAAGGCTGGTGGGCGAGAAGGTGGACTTCACGTTCGAGATCGCAGGTACCTTCATGGTTTATCTGAACGTATCCGACCTTGCGGGCAACAGCGCGCAGGATATTATCAATATAACCGTCGTGGACCGTACGCCTCCAAGGGCCGAAGCGGGGGAGGACGTCAATATCGAGCAGCACGGGAGCATATATTTCAACGCCAACGAAAGTGAGGATAACGTGGGTATCGCATCCTTTCTATGGTCCTTCGATTACGACGGTGAAGGGGTGATCCTCGAGGGCCCCGAGACCTCCTACGTCTTCGACTTTGCCGGAGAATACGAGGTGATACTGAACGTGACGGACGTTGCCGGGAACTGGGCTCATGACACCCTTTTGGTGACGGTAAAGGATATCACGGAACCCCAGGCCAGGGCCGGTGGGGATATGACCGCAGAGGAGGACAGCATCGTGTTCTTGAACGGCAACGCATCCTCCGACAACGTGGAAATTATTTCCTACATATGGAATTTCACATATGATGGAAAGGAACAGACACTCAAAGGGGACAAACAGAGCTTCAATTTCAGGATACCGGGCAATTACACCATATCACTCACGGTGACGGACCCGTCGGGTAACAGCGATACCGATGAACTTCTGGTGACGGTGCGTGAAAAGGTACGGGGGGACGATGATACCACCGACGACGATACCGAGGACGACGACGCGGAGGACGACGATGCAACGGGAGACGATGACGGACCGGGAAAGAGCGATGAGGAGACCGGTGGAATGGGTTCGTGGATGCAGGACAATATGTTTCTGCTAATAATCGTCTTCGGGGTCGTGCTCATATTGATCGTACTCCTGCTTCTGCTTATACTGAGGCGAAGGAAGAGGAGTGACGAGGAACTCCTCGAGGAGGCCGATGGAGAGGACGAGCTGGAGGTCGAGGCCGTGGAGGTAAAAACGGTGGAAGGGGGAATTGAGGCGGATGAGGGAACCGGGTCCCGTATGGAGCTTGCGGCTGAAGAAATGAAGAGAATGGAGGAGACCTTCGAAGGGTGCCGGGAAGCCGGTATGGACCTGACCCCGTACAAGGAAAGATATGAGGAGATACGCGACGCGGTCAATATCGAGGACCCGGAGATGACGGCCGCCGAGATAACCGAGTTCATAACGAAGCTGGACGAAGCATATTATGCCTATTTCGACGAACTCAAGGCAAGGGCCAAGAAGCTGCACGAGACCCTCAATAACGAGTTCCGGAAGGCCGCCTCCCATGGAATCGACGTAAAAGGGTTCCGCGGAGATTACGAAAGTGGAATAAAATGCTTCAAGGGACGCGATTTCCAGGGCGCCATAGAGTTGTTCCGGTACGTTCTCGACGCTCTTGGGGGACAAGGGGAAGAAAAAGCCGGGACTGCACAATACGAAGCCGGGGAAGAGGGAACGGCGGTGGATGAGACGTCTTTGGCCATAACAGATGATAGAACGGTAGAGACCGCTGAAGCTACAGCGGAAGTGACGGCTGAAGCGGCGGTTAGGGAAGAGGTCAAGGCAAGGGAGAAACCGGCCCCGGTCAGAAAGGTCCAAAGGAAGGTGATCAGGCCGGCTGCAAAGAAAGTGAACCTGGATTCCCTGTTCGCACAGATACAGCCGCGCGGCGGTGGGAGCAGCACTGGAGATGCGGCGGAAACGGCAGGGGAGGGCGAGGTGACCGGAAGTGAGTCGCCGGTAGAGCTTCGATTCGACCCGCTCACCGAAAATGCATAACATCAGTAATTATAAATGTGTTGAATAGTTACTCATCCATATTAGATATCCGATCCTATACGCCTCAAGGTGAACCAATATGAGATTCGTACACCTCCTAACAGCTTCCTTTTTTCTCCTTATTGGCCTCTCCGGGCTTCTCTCGGATGGACAGAATATCTCCCCGGTGGTAATCACCAACGAGGAACTGGTCACCTTAAGCGAATATTCCGCGGAGGTCAGCTGGATCACGAATGTAGCGTCCGATTCGAGGATCCAGTGGGGGACCACGGACGGCCTGGGAAACGAGACGGTGAGAAGCGAGGAAACACGCTACCACATCATCGGTATCAACGGGCTTGAGGAGGGGACGGAATATTTCTACCGGATCGGCTCCGGCGGTAGATGGGGAAGCACTTCGAATTTTACCACCCTTTCTCAACCAGGAGGCAACCTCAAGCTCCAGTTCGCCATAGTTACCGATCCGCACGTGGATGTGGACGGGACGAACACGAGAAACGGAAACATGAACGAGGACAGCCGCAGGCTCCTGGGCTCCGTCTTGCAGGAAATAAACGAAAATCCCGAACTGGACTTCCTCGTCGTGCCCGGGGACCTTACAAACGGAGCCGAGGAGGATTTCGAGGCCCTCGGTGAGGAAATGGATGCTTTGACCATTCCGTGGTACCCGATACCGGGCAATACCGACAAGGCCGAGGAGGGCTGGCAGCAGTGGTACACGAATGCCACCGGAATGACGCAGATGTATCACAGCTTCGATGCCGGGGGATATCATTTCGTAATGCTTGACAGCTCCGCCCGCGGAAGAATAAATGGAACCCTGCCCCCGGACCAGCTGGATTGGCTCGAGAGGGACCTTGAAAAAAACGATGAAAGGCCGACGCTCATCTTCATGCATCACATGGCGGACCGGACCGATGAGATATTCGGTATAGATGCCCCCAGCCAACAAGACCTCTCTTCAATCGTTTCCGCCAATCCCCAGGTACTTTCGATCAC
>CAYRFL010000177.1:0-5360 GCA_964423515.1 uncultured archaeon | reverse complement strand
GGTGGCTGTGACGTGCACCTGGCCGTCCACGTAGCTGTAGGTGAGCTTGCCTTCCCTGTCCCGAAGGACTCCGTCGGCATCGCCCGGGCCGAAGTACTCGATGGCGTTGAACTGACCGGGAAGCTCCAACTCATCCCCCGAACCGATCCGGTTGATGGTCCCATCGGCGGTCCATTCCTCGTCCACGATCTCCACCTGGTTGCCGTATTCATCCACCGCGGATACCTCGAAGTTCTGGGTCTCACCCACCTTCACCTGTACGGGACTTTCGTCGGCTCCCGCCGGTTTGGAGGTCAGTGCATCCACGTAGGTCGGTTTTACGACGATGGACACAGTTCCCTCTATTGCCAGGTTCACCTTGGACTGTATGCGGATGGTCACCGGGCCCGCCTTGAAGAACTGCAGCGGCGAGTCGGGGTAGCTCTCCACCCTTCCGTCCACCATCTGCAGCACCACGTCGCCGGCCTCGGACTGCCACGGTTCGGGCTCTAGCTCGTCCCTGGCCGTGCTGTCATGGGTCACTATGAGGGGCTTTGAGTACGTTTCGGACGGATTGCCGAAGCGGTCCCTGCCCTGTACTGACAGATACAGCTCCTCACCGGCATAGTATCCGTCCTGGGGCGTGTCCCAGCCCATGGCCTCCCAGTCGAGCTCCACATCGAGGAAGGTGACCGGTCCCGCGATGACACTGAAGGTCACCGGGTCGCTGCTTATCCCCTCCGCATCGTCCAGGAAAACGACGGTGGTGGAATCCGGGCCCCACGAGAGCGGCGTTATGATGAAGGTATGCATCGCCTTGTCGTTCTCGGTGAATGCGTAGGAATCGCCTCCTTCCACTTCCAACTGCCCGACCCGGGCTTCTATTCTCATGGTGCCGCGGTAGGTCCAGGCGGGATTCTCGAATGCGTCGATAACCTTCACGGAGATTGTACCCTTCTCGCCTACCACGTAGGGGTCGTTAAGGGTAACCTCGATTCCATCCGGCGGACCGTGGGTCACGGGCAGCTCGAAGTTGAACTCCTGGTCGGTGAGCGGATGTGTTATGGTCAGGGTGGCGATCTCACCGAATGCACTGGCATCGGCGATGATCTGGGCCGTATTCCCCGCCGGATTCACGAGACTCACGCCGTCGAGAGCCACATCGGCCCACTGAAAGTCCTGAGCCGTCATTTGCTCGCCATCCTGGTCGAAGGAGTTGACGGTTATCATGGCCCCGTCCGCCTTGTTGGCTATGAGCCTCCCGCCACCCAGGCCGTCGTCCAGCTCGATTGTGGTACTGGCAAGAGACTTGACCTTAAGCGAGAACTCCTCGTCCATCAGTGTCCAGTCCGTGGCATCGCCGTCCCAGGTGTTGTAGCGATAGTGTATGGTGCCGATGTTTCCGTTGAAAGGCCCGTAGGCCGATACCTCGAAGGTCAGATCGATGTCCTCGGCCGGCATTATCTCATCCAGGGTCCAGGTGTATTCGTTGCCGTTGACGCTGGCACCACCGGGGTCGCTGACCTCGAGACCGTCCGCCGCAACGTACTTGACCTCGATGTCCTCTCCTGCGATTATATCTCCCTTGGGCGAGACGTAAACGAGAGCGCTGCCGTAGCCCAGGCTGCCAGGGTTTCTGGCTAGATTGCTCCACCGGTTCGTCTCGATGTCGTAAACCTGGAAATAGTTGTAACCGTTCCCGGGGATGTGGTAGATCTGGCCGTCGCCGTCGCACACGATGTCCGCCCCCCGGTATACCGAGTTCGGAACCCTGGTGGTGGCGCCCGACCAGCTGTTGGTGGATATGGTGTACTTGTACATGTTGTAGTTATTGTACCCCTGAAGATACCATATGGTGTCGTCGCCATCGTATGAGAAGCTTGCTCCGTAATAGGAGTAGTACGGGAGGTTTCTCATACTGCTCCAGCTGTTGGCCCTGCAATCATAGCGGTAGAAGTTATAGCTGCCCCTGCCGTAATTGAGGTATATGTAACCGTTGGCATACACCATGGATGTCGAGTACATGTAGATGCTCTGACCGGCCATGGAGGACCAGGAATTGGTATCGAGATCATACCGGTAGAAGTTGCTGGACGAATCGCCGCGATGCCAGTATATGTAATGATGGCCATCGAACTCCGCATATACAAGTCCCGGGGAATAGTACGGCCAGGACGGCATGTTCCGCGGCATCTGGCTCCACGTATCGGTGGAAATTGTGTATTTATACCACTCGTAATAGCCGTTCTGGGGAGTTATGTAGATTGTGTCCTTGCCGTCGTATGCGATCTTGTTGTTGGGATAGCTCCACACGCCCCGCGGTACGTTCCTCTTCTGCTGCCACTGGTCCGTGTTGACGTCGTACTTGTACCATTCCGAGCCCCCGTATCCACGAAGACAGAACAGAGAGCCGACGTCGCCTTCGGGTTCAGGCCCATGGCCTTCCACAGTCACCGTTACCGATGATGTATCGGGATCACCCTGGTCCTTGGCGTAGATAACGTCGTCGCTGAACTCGGCGGACAGCTCCATCCGCGGCACATCGAACAGGAAATCGGCCTGCATGTTGGCTTCGAGATATATCTCATCCCACAGAATGCCGTCGCTGGGGATCTTCCCGCTGCCGTACTGCTGGAACTTGATATACAGGTCCTCCTGATCGTCTATCTGAAGCGCCGGTACTAGCGAAAACACGTCCAGGTCGTAACCGGTCCAATCGCTCACATCCGCAGGGTACTGCCACAATTTATGCCAGTTCTCACCGTCCGTGCTGATGGCTATGCCGTCGGCGTTCGTATGCCCCTGGAACGTTTCCGGCATGTTGTCCTGGTTGCCGGTACCGAACTCCTGGGTACCGAACTCCAGCGTAAGGGATGTAAGATCGGTGACGCCGACGTGAAGGGTCAGCTCGTTGAGGTTCGGGCCTCTGCCCGCGTCGGAATCCATCCTCCAGCAGTAAACGGTATCGTCGTAGGCCTCGAAGTCCTCGTCGAAATCGTCCGCCTCCGTGTCCACCCGGCCGTTGCGAGCATTATCAGGATCGCTGGTGTAGTTGGACCAGGCAACGCCGTACTTGGTATCGACGAAATCCTCGGTGAATGTCTCGATGTACCACCTGGGAGTGTCCGGAACCTTGTAGGTCACCTCGATGTAGGGTTTGTAGCTGGACTGGGACCATCCGTAGATCCATTGATAGCTGTAGTCGTACGAACCGGTCTTGTAGAATCCCACGCCAAACCAATCGGTGGATAGTCTGCTCTTAAGGTCGGTCCGCGCCTGGTTGCTCAGTTCCCATTCATGCCACCCGCTGCTGGAACTGTACCTGTTGGATACGTATGTATGACCGCCGCTAAGGTCGTTGTAGAAGGTCCTGTCGTCTCTGCTATGTGGGATAGTCGTCGGATCGTTCGTCATATCGTAAATATAGTAATATGAGTTCCAGTACCGATACGCACTGTAACGGTAATGCCCAAGTGTTATCTTGCTGATATCGGCCTCATCCGGTATGCTGCTCACGTCGAACTTTGCCCATCCCCGGTAATAATCGTACGAACCGGACCGTCCCACGAGGAAGTTATCGCTGTAATCCCAGTAGGTATATCCGTATCGGCTGTAGTACCGGATGGCACCTGTGGCCCATGCCGTTTGCGGTGGATAGAACTTCTCCGTCATCTCGGGGTTCGCGCCGCCACCATCGTCCGACGGTGCTCCACTGCCTGCAAAGCCTCCCTCGAACTTCCTGCCGGAATTCACCGTGGGCGAACCGCTCTGGGAGCCGAACAGCTTCACGGTGCCGCCGTTCTGTGTGGAAATAGAATTTAGCTGGTATCCCCTGGCGTCGATCGTCTTGCTGCCGCTGAACACCAGGCTCCGGGAGGCAAGCGTAACACCGCCGCCCGAGCCACCGCCACCGCGTCTTCCGCAGTAGTTGTTGCAGCCGCTCTCGCCGCCGCCGCCACCGCGGGCGTAGATGTACCCCGAGAGGGTTATCTTATTCGATGCAGTGAGGATAATCGCGCCTCCTCCTGCACCTCCCCCTCCTCCTCCTCCGCCTATACCGCCGCTGGTGTGGCTGCCGGCGCCACCTCCGCCACTCCCGAGCTCCGCAGTGAAGTCGATGGTGTCGTCACCGTTGCCGTTCGCCGTCTTGTAGCCGCCGTTGTTGCCGTTGCCGCCGTCGAAGGCGCCGCCGTTGCCGCCGTACTGCCCGGCACCCTTCCCCGCGTTGTAGGGACCGCCGCCGTTCTGGCCGCCGGAACCGCCGCCGCCGCCGCCGCCGCCCGCTGCGGAGTTCCCTCCTCCTCCTCCGCCACCACCGCCGTAGCCGGTACCGCCGTATCCGCCTCTCTGGTTGCCGCAGCCGTGGCCGCCCTGGCCGCCGCCATTGGGCGTACCGGAGTTGCCCTGGGAATTGCACCCGTGAAGCGTGCCCATGTAGGTGCCGCCGTCGGGGCTGCCTCCTCCTCCTCCGCCGCCGCAGCACGTGCCGCTGTATCCCCAGTAATTTTTGTTCCCGTATCCGCCGTGGCCGTTCACGCCGCCGAGGCCGCCAACGCTGGGACCGGAATTGTAGTCGTTTGAGGCGCCTCCTCCCCCACCGTATCCCCTGCCGTCGGCCGTTATGGTCCCCAGTATTGTTATCTCCCGGGCATTGATCTCGAGCCAACCGCTGGTGGTATGCTGCTGGCCCCAGTTCCCCAGATAGGGGCCCACATTGAGGGTCTGGCCCGAGTTGACGGTCAGCGTCCCTATGTTGTAATGGCGTCCGCTCCACGTTGTGGTGCTGGATATCACGACGTTCTGACCGCCGTGGTCCTGACCGCCCTGGTGGACGTTGGGAGGACCTCCCCGGCCATCAATCCCGCTCATCTCCGGAGTGGACAAGGATTCCACCTCGGAACTGGCACTCCTTTCATCATCATATGCATTTTTCGCGAAGACCGCGAAACCCACAAGGAGCATGATGATGACGATGGATATCGCCAGTATCTTGCTAACGCTTATATTGCTCAATTATTCACCTCTGTGTTTCTTTTCGATTGTCTCAATCCCTGGATTTAGGAATTGTAAAAAATATATGTGATATTTCATTATATAAAGATTATGTATTTGAATTGTTTAATAAATAAAAAGAAAACATTAAATAACTTCAACAATTAAACAACCTCTGAGACATTTTTTCATCTTTTCATTCACTTCGGTTTGGGCGGGTCAAGAATTATGGAAAAAATAAAGACGAAATAACGGCGTTATATGTGTGGTCGATAGAATATTGTGATATCGATAAAAAAAGTGAAAAAAAAAGAGTAAGGGAGCAGTGCCCCCTTACTGTATCTCCTTCTCGATGATCTGCGAGTTCTGCGCCCTCAGCTCGAAGGTGA
>CAYRFL010000176.1:0-5468 GCA_964423515.1 uncultured archaeon | reverse complement strand
CGAGTTCCATGTTGGTGGTCAATGTACTAAGTCAACGACTTTTGGGATGAAGCCTTCACAAGCGAAAAATATTAATATCCGTATTTGTATATTCATTTCGATACTTATCGAATTATCGAAACAACAGATCATGCCCAAACGGTTGGTAACGATGGATCAAAAACAGGCTGCGAAAATCTTCAAAGCACTTTCGAATCCTAAACGATTAGAGATATTCATGGAAATTGCAAAAGGCCAGGAAAAATGTTTCAAGACGGGAGAAGAATGCTTTATCTATGAGATGTTGCCAAGGCTGAACATAGGCACATCAACCATATCCCATCATTTGAAAGAGCTATCGAATGCAGGTTTGATCACTACAGAACGTAAAGGTAAATTCCTTGTCGCAAGAATAAACGAAGACTTTTTAGACGAGGTAAAGAAGGTTTTGGACATATTATGAAATCGAATTTAAAGGAACGAGAATCCTTGTGGTTTCGAGACACGTTTCGAAAGTTATCGAAATATCAAAATATAATACAAATGGAGGCATGATATTGACACAACCGTTAGTAGTGTTCTATTCAAGGACAGGAAGTACCAAAAAAGTAGGAGAGTTAATTGCCCAAAAGCTCAACTGCGAGACTGAGGAGATAATTGATAATAAGAACAGATCAGGTTTCATAGGATTGGCGGGGGGGGTAATCAATCCCAGTGGGCCTACGACAATTAGAATGATTAAAAAGAACCCCCGTGACTATGATATTGTCATTATAGGCACACCCATCTGGTGGTATTCCCTGGCTCCTGCAGTCAAAACATATCTTGAGAAATACAGATTTGGAAAAGTGGCATTCTTCTTCACCTGTGAGGCAGATAAAAAAAATACTGCATTTGAGGATATGGGAAATATCAGTGGTGTAACACCGGTTGCGACTTTAAGGATTGATAAAAGAGATAAGAAAGATCTTGATAATTCGAAAAAGATTGATGAATTTGTAGATCAGATAATAACTTCCATGTAAATAGCTATGAAAGTTGAGGTATAATTATGGTCACCGTCATAACCCATTTTGCAGTAGGCATCCTCATTGCCTGGGTTTTCGGATTCAAAGGGAAGAAAAAGTGGGGGATAGGTCTTCTGGCAGCCTTCCCGGATATCGACTTTGTGACGGACCTTTTATTCAGGATCATTGACTATGGTTTTTACATTGAGCATGATACCCGTAACCTGCTTTACTATATTCTTGGGCACAGGGAGTTCCTCCATTCCTGGTTGGCTATCATCATAATAACAGTGATTATCGCAATTTGGAAAAAGGACCGGAGATATACGATCGCGGGATTTATAGCTCTTTTCAGCCATTTCCTACTGGATTTCGGAACCACCTGGATGACCCGCCCCTTCTGGCCTTTCAATGACTATTTCGCCACCGTGGGAGTTATGGATTGGCTCGACCCTGTGACAACGCTTGTGTCCTTTATTGTGCTATACTTTTTCGTTATTGAGAAGGTCGCGGAAAGAGAGAGGTGGAAGAACAAGTTCCTACGCACTCAGGCCTTCCTCGAGAAAAGGGGGAAAAGAGCAGCCAGGATAACTTTTATAATATTGTTTTCTTATTGTTTGGTCGTTACCCCCGTTGCAAAGTTAGTGCTGGTGGCAACTATGGTAGATGAGCCCGGTGGTATTTCATATAACACCTATGTAAATACGCATCCGTATTATTTTGGAACATACGTGGGGGCCTATGAACACAATGACACCCATTTCCATGCATTTCAGATATCCTGGTGGTCCGGGATGGTCGAAAGCAAGTATGTACAAAAAGTCACCAGTGAAGATAATATTACAAACGGACCACATTATATCAACCGGGCCAGGGAACTCTATAACGGTAAGGTGCCGGAAGAGATTGTGTACTTGACCTATTCCTTGACAGAGGACAGCACTCACATGAATGTTACCATCGCCGATGCCAGGAATTCTGTTACGGACTTCAGGGCTATGTTCTTTTTCGGTCCGATATACACTTTCTCATTTGACAAACAAACCGACGGGTTCTCTGCCTATATCGATCAACCATACATGAGCGGGGTGGAAAGGGCAGATAATAATTGGTTTGAATAATGAAGCTCTATACTCATAAATTCAGAAATAATTTCGATTCAATGGTCCATATCGGGATTCTTGCCCAAGGCGCTCTTATCCTCCTTCTTCCTCCATCTCAACACTCGTCACAGCACACCATCCACCATCAACCACCCACGACATCATATTCATATCGGATAGACACGATACAGCTCAGCGATACTATCCTACCAACCGATAATCAAAGGTGTACATCATGAAGGAATCTCTCGGAGCCGATACCATCATCTGTCCCACCCCCGTTTTCGTGGTGGGTTCCTACGATGAAAAGGGACGCGGGAACCTGTGCACGGTGGCCTGGGGAGGCATATGCTGCTCCCGACCCCCCTGCGTCGCCATATCGCTTCGCGCGGCGACATACTCCCATGGAGCCATAATGGACAGGAAGGCGTTCACCGTGAACGTCACACCTGAACGGCTGGCCGCCGAGGCCGATTTCGTGGGTACGGTCTCGGGAAGGGACACGGACAAGTTCCGGCATCTCGGGCTCACACCGGTACGCAGCGAGCTGGTGGACGCGCCGTACGTCGAGGAATTTCCGCTCGTTCTCGAGTGCAAGGTTACACGCGTACACGAGCTCGGCCTTCACACTCAGTTCGTAGGCGAGATATTGGACGTCAAGGCCGACGACGGTATCATGGGCGGCGATGTTATTGATGTATCGAAGTTGAGGCCCATATTCTACGCCCCGGGCAATTCGGCCTATTACGGCACCGGAGCATATATCGGTAAGGGGTATTCCCTTGGCCGGGATCTGGTCGACAGGGGAGGTGGATAGATTGAAAGCTGCGGATACATCGGAAGCGGTGAAAGCCCTAAAGCGGCTCCGAACCGGCAACGATAGATACGTTTCGGGTCGGCTGCGACATCCCAAACAGTCACCTGAGCGCCGCATAGAGCTTCAGGGCGGACAGAACCCCTTCGCGGTGGTGCTGGGATGTTCGGACTCGCGGGTTCCCCCGGAGATAATATTCGATGCTGGCATAGGGGATATATTCACCATCAGGGTAGCCGGTAACGTGCCCGACGACATCGTGACGGGTAGTATCGAGTATGCGGTGGCCCACCTTGGAACGCGGCTCGTGGTGGTCCTGGGGCATTCAGGATGCGGCGCGGTGACCGCGACCGTCAAGGAGGGTACGCCGGAGGGACATATCGGGGCCATTACCGATGCTATCATGCCCGCAGTGGATGCTGCAAGGGGACTCGACGGGGATTTACTGGACAATTCCATAAGGCTGAACGTGGAGAGGACCGTGGAGCTGCTGAAAGGGACCGGACCAGTGATAAGGGAATATCATGACCGCGGGAAGGTCTTGATCACAGGGGCATTATACGACTGGAATACCGGTGTCGTCGGGTTCATGGATTGAAGATAGGGGATCTTGCGCTCGAGGTTTATCATCTTTTAGGAAATTAGTACTACTTCGTCGGTAGCCCACATCACCGAGGCGGGTAGTTGGCTGCAGAGGGTGTGCTACCGATAGGGACCCCGGTATCGACATATGTCCTCCATCCTACTGACAAATGTTATGGTCTCCATCGACAAATGTTACCTGCAAACATCGACAAATGTTACCTGTAAACACCGACAAATGTTCCCGACACTATCCACCGGTATCTATTTTAACCGCCCCGGCGTTTCCTTGGTTCATGTCCCAGCTCCCCTCTTTCGACGAGATCAAGGCGGCGGCCCGAAGGATATCCGGTATTGCCATGAGAACGCCTCTTATTCATAGTCCGCCTCTGAGCGATCTGACGGGACAGACCGTCTATCTGAAGCCCGAGTGCCTTCAGCCCGGAGGTGCGTTCAAGTACAGGGGAGCCACCAATGCGGTATCCCTTCTGAAGGACACACCCGGAAGCTCCGGGGTGATCACGGCATCGTCCGGTAATCACGGCGTGGCCCTGGCCCTTGCCGCAGAACGAGCAGGGATAGAGGCCACCATCGTCGTACCAGAGAATGCCCCCGCGGTCAAGATCGACCGGATGCTGATGAGCGGTGCCACCGTGATCAGGCACGGGAACAGCTACGACGAATGCGAGACACGGGTGAGTGAGATACTGGGGAGCAACAACGTAGCGGGGGTGGATGCGGCAGACCGGGGAATTGGGGAAGCGGATGGGAGTGGTGGGGGTGGATACACTTTCATACATCCCTTTGAGAACCGGAACGTCATCGCCGGGCAGGGTACCGTGGGCCTCGAGATACACGAGGACGCTCCGCCGGACCTGTGCACGGTCCTCGTGCCTGTTGGCGGAGGCGGTCTCATCTCCGGCGTCACCCTGGGACTCCGATACACCCGGCCTGATGTGATCGTCCTGGGGGTCGAGCCGGAGAACGGTGCATCACTCACGGCGGCACTGGGCGCTGGAAGGCCGGTTCCCATCAGGCCGGGGCCCTCCTGCGCCGAAGGGCTGATCGTCAGGAAGACGGGAAAGATGTCCTTCGAGGCATGCGAGGGCGGTTCTCTTCCGGTGCTCGTTTCGGAAGAGGAAATATTGGATGGCGTGCGGTACTGCCTGGATGTGCTGAAGCTGGTGGTGGAGCCGTCGGGAGCCGCGGCTGTGGCGGCATTGATATCCAAAAAATACCGGCCCGAGGGTGCCATCGCACTGGTGGTATCCGGTAGCAACCTCGGGCGCAAGTGGTTGAAGGCGGCACTGGAAATCTGATCCCCTCTACTTATTCGCTCTATTTATCACATTGTCCGCGACGTATCCGGGACCTCCTTAGGAGGTCGGATGTAACGTATATCGGGATCGATCCTTATTAGAATTCTGCGGGCTTCTCCTCCTCCCCTTCATCCTCGGATTCGGCCTCATCCCCTTTTACCTCATTCCCGTCATCGGAGGGCTCTTCTTTCTCCTCCTTCTCCTCCAGTTCCTCCTTCTCGGCCTCATCGTCCTCCTTTTCACCCTCATCTTCCTCTTTCCCGGCTTCCTCGTCGTCCATCTCCTCGAGGAGTTCATCCAGAAGCGCTTCCGTTGCCTCATCGGGCTCGTCATCCTTCTTTGGGGCGGGCTCGCCTTCGGTCTTGGAGAACATGGCGGCCTTGTACTGGATCTCGTCCATTCCCATGTACTTTCGGACCTTGTTGATCTTCATTCTTATACCAACCGCCTTGGGCACGTAGGCAAGGTATGCGAAGAAAATGAGCGGAGGCGGTAAAAGGGCCCATCCGCCCAATAGAAGGGCGATCCACCATTCGGCAAACATCTCTCCATCGAGCATGAAGACGTCCATCAACCAGAATATAAGGTAGAACACGAACCATATGACACCGACAGGGTGTTGCACCGACCAAATGCAAAGTTGACCTAATTCCACCATACTATC
>CAYRFL010000175.1:2817-5717 GCA_964423515.1 uncultured archaeon | reverse complement strand
TAGTATGGTGGAATTAGGTCAACTTTGCATTTGGTCGGTGCAACACCCTGTTATAGTAAACAAATCCTTGAATCTCTTCGGTTTTAGATCTGATGTTACAGCCATAGATGGGTCAAATATCGAAAATGTTATTACCATCAAAGAAAATCACGTAAATATCAGTGGTTTTCATATACAGAACAGTGGGAATGGGATTTTTAATAATTTTTATTCGGGTATAATAATAGATAATGCAAAAAAGTGCATCATAAGTAATAACACTTTTTCAAACAACGATTTTGGAGTATCTATAAATGGAGGATTAGAGAATGTGATATACAATAATGTCGCATATCTAAATAATTGGGTTGGTATTACTATCATAGATTCTGAAGAAAATAAAATCATTAATAATGTTGGCCATAATAATTCAGATGGATTGGATTTAATCAACTCTAAAATGGATGAGGTATCTGGCAATACTTTTGAAAATAATTGGAATCATGGAATACTTATATCTGACTCAAACCAAGTTGGTTTAATGAATAATTCATGCAATAATAATCATAATAATGGAATTATCATTCTAAGTTCAAATGAGATTGACTTAGAAAATAATTTATGTGGGTTTAATGAATATGGCGGTATTAAAATATTTCATCTGAATGAAGGAAATATTAAAAATAACATTTGTACAAATAATCATGATACTGGCATTTGTATTACAGATGGAGATACGAATTCCGTCATAAGCAATGTCTGTCAATGGAATATGATGAATGGTATCGAGATATTTGCTTCTTCCTTTGGTAGCTTTTCGAACAATATTTCGAATAATGTTTGTACATATAATTCTCAGAATGGTATTGAAATGATTGCTCCCTGGTACATTGTTGAATCTAACTACATCTCAAATAATTACTGTTCTTTTAATAATCGGAACGGAATCTCAATCGAAAATAACACTAATGACAATGTACTGCTGCACAATTACCTGGAACAAAACACATTATATGGCCTTCGAATTGGAATGGAGCCCACCAATAATGTCATCTTTCATAACGATATTACCTCAAATAACATCAACGGAATACAGGCATACGATGATGGAACAGGCAACCAATGGGACGATGGCGTCGAGGGAAATTACTGGTCGGATTGGACGCAGCCGGATGCTGACGATGACGGTATAGTCGATCAACCCTACAACGTCGACGGCAGCGCTAACTCACAGGATCGGTTTCCCCTTGTATATCCCCTTCTCCAGCCCATCCTGATCGCCGATGCGGGAGACGACATCATAATCAATATCCATCAGACCGTTCATTTCGACGGTACGAACTCGAGCGCAGACCCCGCCATAATCAACAACACCTGGAACTTCACCTACGATTCCGACGACATCTTGCTCTACGGTCCCACGCCGTCCTTCACGTTCCACATCCCCGGCAACTACACCGTTACTCTCACGGTACGGAATGAACTCGGCTCCACAGCTTCGGATCGGATGCTGGTAACCGTAAGTGACCCCGAGCCCTCGGTGGATGTGGAACCCCCGGTTGCGAATGCAGGCCCGGATGACAAGATTCCTGTCGGTACTGTATTCACGTTCAACGGCAGCGGTAGCCATGACAACGTCGGAATCGTCAATCATACGTGGTCATTCGTTTACTACGCTCGTAATATCCAACTCTACGGCGCGACTCCCGAATTCAAGTTCGACATCCCTGGAATATATTCCATCTCGTTGAACGTGTCGGACACGTCCGGAAACCGGGCCGTGGATACCCTGCGATTGACAGTGAAGGATGAATCGTGGCCCACCGCAATAGCTGGAGAAGATATAATTATAGACCAGCACGTGTTCGCTCGTCTCAATGGCAGAGATAGCTTCGATAATGTGGGGATCGTGGATTATACATGGTCCTTCACATATCAGGGAGAAACAGTATTTCTGTACGGCGCGGAAACCGGTTTTCAATTCGATGATGCCGGTGATCACATCATCACTTTGAACGTCACCGATGGGGAAGGGAACTGGGATATCGACACCCTCAATGTCATTGTTCTCGATATAACACCTGCTTTGGCCGTCGCTGGCGATGACATCACTGTTGATGAGGGCGAAACGGTCAATTTCAATGCCTCGGAAAGCAGCGACAACATCGGCATTGTGAACTATACCTGGACATTCAGATACGACGATACCATTTATGCACTGTACGGGCTTTATCCATCATTTGCCTTCGACATTTCCGGTGCTTATGAAGTCTCCCTTTCAGTCCGCGATTCAGAAGGTAATTCCGATACGGACAACCTGACCGTTACCGTACTTGAAATCCCACGTCCCATCGAAACCGACTCCGATTCCGACGGCTACGACGACACCTTCGAAAACCTCTCCGGCTCCGATCCCTACGATCCGCTCTCCACGCCCCTGGACATTGACGGGGACGGGGTCGAGAATGAAAAGGATGCGTATCCTGATGATGGCGGAAAGTGGGAAGAGGACGTGGATGCTGGAGGAAGATCGGCGGTGTGGTGGGTAGTGGGGATTGTGGTCGTGCTGGTTGTGATAGGGATTGTCGTTGGTGTTGTGGTGGTTTCGAAGAAGAAAGACGAAAACGGGGAGGGTATTGCCCGAAATGATGAGGATGAATTGGGGAGAATCGGGGATGAAGGCGATGTCAATTCCGGCCGGGTTCCACCCGGGAATGGCGGTTGAAGGTCCTTCGTTATCGTGCTGAAGTGGACTTTTGTCGGTGGTGCCCATTGCATTCCGCAATACCCTTCGGGAATTGCTGCACCTTCGAAAACCTGCGGATTTCTACAGGAAGTGAGGACATTTGTCAGGTGATGACAGGTAACATTTGTCAGGTGATGACAGGTAACATTTGTCAGGTGATGACAGGTAACATTTG
>CAYRFL010000175.1:0-2717 GCA_964423515.1 uncultured archaeon | reverse complement strand
ACATTTGTCAGGTGATGACAGGTAACATTTGTCAGGTGATGACAGGTAACATTTGCCAATGGCAGAAGGAACATTTGTCCGTCTGCATTGCGGACATATCCACCCGCACCGTCCGTCGATTATACCGCCTCGGCTACCTTACCGACCACCACAACCAAAAAGGAGAGCCGGAAAATACCGAACGTCCACATAGGGGCAGGGATGCCGCGAAGACCCTTTGCGATACCGGTGGAAAATCAACGGAATAAGGACAACCTAAATTGTCGGCGCACCGCCGACCTAAGGGCCAGGCCCTTTATTAATATGTATTTTATTATACTGTAAAAGGCCCCGCGTGCGCGTTCACCACCCCGGTTCCCCTCCCCCGCTATCGGGTCCTTTTACATTTAAGAGAGTATGTCCACCGCCTTTATCGAGAATATAATGAATCCCGTCCCATTCTACTCCAGTTCAATGCCTATCGGGCAGTGGTCAGAGCCCATGATATCCGACAGGATGAAGGCGGAGCTTACCCTTTCCCTCATGTCGCTGCTGACGAAAAAGTAATCTATCCGCCATCCCACGTTCCGCTCCCTGGCGCGGGTCTTGTAATCCCACCACGAGTACTGTCCTGCCTCCTTGTTGAACATTCTGAGCGTATCCAAATAACCACGGTCCAGGAACGTATCGATCCATTCCCTCTCCACGGGCAGAAAACCGGAGTACCGGGAATTCTCCCTGGGCCTTGCAAGGTCGATCTCCCGATGGGCCGTGTTGACGTCGCCGCAAATCACAATGCTCTTTCCCTCCGCCCGTTTGTCTTCTATGATATCCAGGAACGTATCGTAGAAATCCAGCTTGTAGCGGAGACGTTCCGGCGATGCTTTGCCGTTGGGAAAATACACGTTGAACAGGACGAAATCCTCATACTCCGCCATTATCACCCGCCCTTCCCTGTCGAATTTTTCCACACCGAGATCGTACGTTACCGTCCTGGGTTCGGTGACGGTGTAAAGGGCCACGCCACTGTATCCCTTTCTCTCCGGGGTGGACATGTAAAGGTGATGTTCCCCGACCTCCCTCAATTCCCGTGGGACCTGCTCCTTTCGGGCCTTCGTCTCCTGGAGGCACAGGATGTCGGGTCCGTCTTTGAGGAACCAGTCGAGAGCGTTCTTTCTGGCAACCGCCCTTATACCATTAACGTTCCATGATATCAAACGGGTCATTTTCATACTCACCGATCCTTCTGTCGTACAGAGGGGATTAATCCGGTCTTAACCATCTTCTTAACGCCAATATTCACCGATACCACCTCCACACCCCAGCCAAGAGTGACCTTGTTCATCGCCTTTCTAAGCCTTGCGTTGACCTTGTCCCGGTTCAAGGATAGACTATCGAATTCCGTGTTTCCAAGGACGGTCTTAAGCCTGAGCCGGGCAAGAGAGGTGGCGGTCGAACGGTAATTCTCGATATCGTACCATGCCTTCTTCGCATCCCTGACCCTGATACTTACATCTGTTTCTATACGGACGGGTATGCTGTCCCTTGTGAACACATCCTGCCCGGGTATGTGAAGCGTTGTTGTCCTCAAGTCTACTCTATGTACTTTCGATACGAGAGGCGGAACCCAGTTCAATCCGGGCATCAATTTCCTTTGATAGACCCCCAGAACCTCCAGGAGACCCTGTTCATAGGGTCGAATGATCTTCAATCCCGATGACATTATCAGAGATATTGAAATCACAACTATCATGCTGACGATCAAACATAATACGGTTCCGGTCATACGAAGACCTTCGGGTGATTCATTCCCCGAACCGACCACGCGTCCAATTCATCCCTCCGTCTTTCAATGGCTCCGCATGCGGTCGGATTGCCGCTCATCTCTTCGCCTTCCCCTGTGCCGCAACGGCAGCCATGGCCTTCCTCAACTCTTCCTGATCCCCCAGGTAGTAATGCCGGATCGGTCTCAGATCGTCATCCAGCTCGTAAACGAGAGGGATGCCCGTGGGTATGTTCATGCCGACTATCTCGTCGTCGGGTACGTCATCGAGGTATTTCACGAGAGCCCGGAGGCTGTTGCCGTGTGCCGCGATAAGCACCCGCCTTCCTTCCCTTATGACCGGTGCTATGTCCCCATGCCAGTACGGCAGGAAACGCTTCACGGTATCCTTAAGGCATTCCTTGTGGGGCAGTTCATTCCCGCTCAAGTCCCGGTAGCGGGGATCGTTGCCCGGATACCTCTCATCGGAGCTGTCGAGGGGCGGAGGCGGTATGTCGTAGCTCCGCCGCCATATGAGAACCTGTTCGTCGCCGTACTTCTCGGCGGTCTCCGATTTATTGAGGCCCTGCAGGGCCCCGTAATGCCTCTCGTTTAGCCTCCACGAGCGGTATACGGGTATCCACATCAGGTCCATCTCGTCCAGGACGAACCACAGTGTCCTTATGGCCCTCTTCAATACCGATGTGAAGGCAACATCGAATTCGAATCCCTCGCCTAAGAGAAGCTCTCCCGCTTTCCTGGCCTCCGTCATTCCCCGTTCCGAGAGGTCCACATCAGTCCACCCCGTGAACCTGTTGGCCTTGTTCCATTCGCTCTCACCGTGTCTCAGAAGTACCAATCTCATTGTTGCACATTCCTCTTATTGCTGTCCCGCTACCGTTATGATTGAATGGGTATAAATTTGCTTCTTTGAATTTAACCATACCCCAAATCATGACCGCGTTGGAGCCCCGTC
>CAYRFL010000174.1:0-5741 GCA_964423515.1 uncultured archaeon | reverse complement strand
ACAAGGAGAACGCCCTGATGTACGGGTTCGTGAACGGAACGGACAACACCGACATCGGCCTTCTGGACATACGGAACCTCCTCAAGACCGAGAACGGTAGGATCAAGAAACCCACGAGCATCAAATTCATCGCCTTCTGCGCGACGACCACCTGCACTTCCGTCGATGTTGTCATCGGGGAAGTGATCGACATCCAGTAAAACGGGAGAGTGATATTTATCGCAGCAGGAGAGTTCGATGCAAATGATCGGAAATTAACAGCGGGAAAGAGGACAGGGTTCTTCGTTTACCTCGTCGATGCGGGAACGAATCCGAAATACCAGGTCGTGCCATTCGGGGCATCCCTGAAAAAGCTTACAATCGATTTCGATTCGAATTGTGCCTTCAACGTCCAGATCGAGGTAAGGATCGACGGCAAGGTCATTGCCAGGGCACGGGGAGCCAACGAGAAGGTGAAATTCGACATCAGCGAAGCGATACCCCCGAACGCGAAGGTGGAGTTCGAGTCAACCGAGATCGCCGCGACTGCGGATTGGCACGCGGTGGTCTACGGGGAAATCGTGTGCTAACCGAGGAGGAATGCGTATGGCAGACTTCACGCAGAACGACAAGAAGATCAACTCGGGCATTCGAACAGCGTTCCACGTTTACCTGGATTCGGGAACGACGAGCAAGACGCAAACGGTACCATTCGGCTGCATGTTGAAGAACCTCTGTATCTATTTCGATACGGACTGCGACTGGCTCATTCAGGCCAAGGTCACCATCGATGGAAAGGTGATCGCGAGAGCGCGCGGGAAATCCCTCAAGGTGGAATACTCGCTGGAGGAAACGATATTTCCGAATTCGGATGTCGTGTTCGAGATATCGACCATCGGAGGGACGCCGAGCGGGTATCAGGTGACGATGTGGGGCGACGTGTGTGGTAAATGTTGAGATAATGAGGAAACGATAATGCAAAAAGGAGGTTTCAGTCGATGGCTTTACCGATGTCGTTAAAGAGAAAAGGGATTATATATCCGGATTATAACACCATGAGGGCGGTACTAAATGGGAAAACTGAATTAGCAGAAAATTTTATTCAGGTAAAAAAAGAATCTCCTTTGGATAATCTGTTCCCTACTCAGGGAAATTCTGACCAAGTAATTCCAAAAATAATTCCATATCGTGATTTGAACCGAAATGGTTTTAATCAAGCATTAAATGCGAGCCCCGGAATGGATCAAATAGGAGATAGAATCGAGGATACAATGGTGGAATTAGAGGTAATAATAGAGGAAACAGAGGAGGAAGTAGAGGAAAGTTGGGAGGATATAAAGGATGAGGATACTTTGGGATATCAACAATATAAGAATGATTTGGACCAGGCAAAGAGTCGAGATCTTCCTAGTCGTGAGGACTATTCCACCACTATCTCTGAATCATCATGTAATTGGACGTATTTTAGTCAGATTGGTCATTTGAAACCATATCAATGTCCTTCTATCTCGGTAACAGAAAATTGTTATAATGATTTTACAGTAGAGGAGAATTGTATACCAGGGCAGGCTCCCCAAGATCGAGCAAGAAAATTTGTTTTTGATGATTGTCCTTATACAACTCGCGATGTTACCCGGTACCCAGCGGCTACACCTCAATGGATGCAACAACGAGCAAATTTTTTCGGCGTATATAAAACTATCAATCTACCAAATCGAGCTGACAATCACCTTAGCATTTGGATGATAGAAATGCGCATTCAGGTTCGGTCGATCTGGGAACAAAATGGACCGCCACTGTTTTTTGGGGTCACTGCCAAACAAAAGGATTGTACTCCCGATAATCTGCGCTTCTTTAACCTTTTTACAGACTTACCAGCAGACTTGGAGGGCTCCGCATATTTCACACCTCACTCAAAAGAAAAAACCGGAGCTATATGGCGATGGGATGGACCGAATACGATATGTACAAGAACTAGTCCACAGAATATATCTTCACAATGTAATTGGTTTTCCGCCAGTTTTCTAAGACGAGATATAATTTGTAGATACGTTAAAGAATTAACCTTTTTTGTAGCTTTCTCCGACTATATAATTGACCACTGCCTAAAGGTCGATACCTATGAAGGTTGGCTTGGGGATATTAATATTGAAGTCACTGAGGCTCAGGCGGTTCGAAATAGTGCTTATAAGGTAGAAGAAGTAGGATATGTCCCCATGAAGTTTTTGCTTCATTGAGGTAAAAGGTAGTAGGGATAAAACACGTTTACACCGATGATTCGGCGGATGAAACGCGAGACTGGGATATAAAAAGGAGAATGCGACGGGATGCTTAAAATTTTCTAGAAGAAGAAAAAAGAAGTTGGAAACTAATGTCGTCACTAACCATTGTCTGGAGACAAATCCAATAACAACGTTTTTATACACCAGAGGGGTATATTAAATGAGAACAGTAGGGATGTCGAATGAGTAACAATCACCAACTTAGGAAAGTCTTCTTAATAACCGTTTTCGCGATCGCCTTGCTCAGCGCAAATGCTCCATTTCTTTCCAACGTATTGAGACAATTCCATAATAAGATGGAAATGGATATCGTTTCCGATGATGTTTTTACGGATGTCATAAATAATCATCGTACAGTTATGAAAGACCAAGATAGATGGAATTTGGAAATAATCAATTCCGGTAACTGGTCAGGTTGGTATTCATCCATGGTAATCGATTCCAATGACTTTCCCCACATTTCACATTACAACGTAATTAATAAAGACCTCAAATATACTTTCTATGATGGAAATCAGTGGAATACCGAAACCGTCGATTTCAATGGCGATGTTGGTCTTGGTTCATGTTTGGCATTGGATTCCAACGATAGACCACATATAAGTTTCCACGATGAAACGAATGGAAACTTGAAATACGCCTTCAAAAAGGAAGATACATGGCAGAAAGATACTTTGGATACAGAAGGGGATGTTGGTGATTACACTTCAATTGCTTTGGATGCAGATGATAATCCTCATATAAGCTATTCCGATCAAACTAATTTCGATTTGAAGTATGCATATTTCGATGGCAATCTATGGCACAATGAAACAGTTAACTCTATGGGAGTCGTTGGCAACTACACATCTCTCGAACTGGATTCAAATGGCTTCCCCCATATCTGTTACACAAACGAGACTCCCGAACTCTCCCAAGTGAAATATGCTATCTGGAATGGAACGGGATGGTCAAATGAAACTGTCGATTCAACAGAATATATGGAAGGATACGGTAACTATGCATTTCTAGTATCCTCATTTGCATTGGATGACGACGACCATGCACACGTATGTTATCAGGATTTATTAAGTCTAAAATTGAAATATGCATACCACGATGGGAATCAGTGGAATATCGAGTACGTGGATACTCAAGAATATACCGGTTTTTATCCATCTCTTTCTCTGGATTCGAAAAATCTACCGCATATAAGTTATGGGTTTAGCAATGGAGATGTCATGTGTTTCGACCTGAAATACGCATATAACGATGGAGATCATTGGAATCTAAAAACTGTCGATTACGCGACCTTATTTTCTCGCAGCGTCGGTGCCCTTTCATCGATAGCCGTAGATAGCTATGATTCTCCCCACATCACGTATATAGATGACGTTAATGGTGATTTTAATTATGCACGATTGTTGACCGACCATTCACCCATGGCAGAGGCAGGCTCGGACATTACGATTCAACAACACGAAGAAGTACAATTCTCCGGATTCGATTCCACCGATGACTGGGAAATAGTATCCTATAATTGGTCGTTCTATTACAATGGGACGATAGTATATCTCCAAGAAATGAATTCCACATATACCTTCGATATGGCCGGGGTCTATGAAGTGGTTTTGAACGTCTCGGACATATGCGGGCAATGGGATACCGACACCATGATCGTTACCGTCATCGATATAACGCCCCCCCATGCAGTAGCTACCGCGGATAACACGACTATACATCAGTACCAGACAGTAAATTTCAGCGCATCGTCCTCCCAGGACAACATCGGAATCGCATTCTATAACTGGAGTTTTATATATGATGGGATCGTCCGGACGTACGATACAATGAATCTTTCATTCGGATTTGACATCGTGGGAGGATACGATATATATTTGAATGTCAGTGACGAGAGGGGGAATTTCGATACCGATATGGTCCATATCACCGTGAAGGATATTACCCATCCCATAGCAAATGCCGGACCGGATATTACGATAGCACAACACGAATCTGTGACCTTCAATGCTTCGAAGAGCATCGATGACGTTGGGATAGTATCACATTCATGGTTCTTTTACTACGATGGAAACCCGTATCATTTTGACGTTCAAACGTTCGAATTCACTTTTCATATAGCAGGGGGATACGAGATTACTCTCAATGTTACCGATTCGGCGGGATATTGGGATACCGATGATCTGACCGTTCTCGTTCGTGATATCACCCCTCCGACAGTCAATGTCGTATCGAATATCACGATTGATCAGGGGGCTACGGCAATATTCGACGCCTCGGGATCTACGGACAACGTCGGTATAATCAATTTTTCTTGGACCTTCTTCTATAATGATACATCATACACGCTATACCAAGTTCGGACCAATTTTACCTTTCATATTGCGGGATTATACAATGTTGCCCTATACGCGTATGATGCCGAGGGCAACTTCGGGAGGGCGAATATAACCGTTACAGTCAACGACATCACTCCTCCGATAGCGATAATAAGGGTAGATCGTGAGGTACATCAGGGTGTCGAAGCCGTACTTGACGGGACTCTTTCGATCGATAACATTGGGATTGTTAATTTCACCTGGTCCTTCATGTATAATAATTCACAAGTATTGCTGTACGAAGCAACGTCTCACTTCACGTTCGATATTATCGGGATTTTCAATATCACCCTCACAGTAAAGGACGCTATGGATAATGTCGGGTCAAATTTTCTGTTAATAACGGTAGCAGGGGAAGACAATGATGACGATTCACCCGGAACCGAAAAGGACTCCGACGGCGACAACTACACCGATGAAGAGGAGAACGCATCCGGCTCCGACCCGTACAACCCGAAATCCACACCTCTCGACTGGGACGGCGACGGAGTCCCCAACGACGAGGACGCCTATCCAAGGGATGCATCCCGCTGGAAAAGCGAGAGCTCCTTTCCCTATCGTGTCCTGCTGGTCCTCGGCGTCGTGATTATCGTTACGCTTCTGATCATACTGTGCTACAGCCGGATAAAGGCCGGAAAAGTGCTGGAACAGGGCGGACGCCAGGAGATATATTCGTACATCCGGGAGAATCCCGGCGAGCATTATCGTGCCATCAGACGGAAGCTCGGCGTTTCACGCGGAACGCTCTCACATCACCTCAGAAAGCTCGAGGAGGCAGGGATGATACAGACAAGGAGGGTAAGCTACTACAAGCTCTTCTATCCTGCCGATTCCTGTTCGAATGTACCTCCTCTGACACCCGGACAGAGGCAGGTATTGGACATTATCAGGACCTCCTCCGCCCTTTCGACGATAGAAATTGCCCAAAGGGTTGGAAAGAAACCCCGGACCATACGCTATCATCTACACACTCTGGCAGACCGCGATCTCGTGAGAGCGGAAAGACAGAATGACCACACCGTTTGGGTAGTTCCAGGGACTATTGGCGAATCCGGATAGACCGCTACTAACGAGTATATCCTTTCTTCCGTCAGTTTTTTCA
>CAYRFL010000173.1:0-6033 GCA_964423515.1 uncultured archaeon | reverse complement strand
ATGGAGAGATTTTTTAAGATATAGTTTCGCGGTTTAACTAAGGACAATACCAAACCTTCACTCTCTCTGCTTTTTTTCCGTTGGACGCCTCGATATTCCAAAATCTATATATACACTGATATTTAATGAATTAAATTGTCGATTCCAAATCTCCATTGGGAATCGTTCATTTTTGAATGGTTCAATTGTCATCAGCCCCTCTTTTTCATAAAATAAACAATCAATGGAAAAATCTTCACTTATTGAACATATCGCATATTAAACGTTTGACATATGAATCTGTTCCGGATTTGATACGTATTTAATAGTGATATAATATCAATCTCAATTTAACACAAAGAGCCACGCTTTCAATAAAGTATATATAAAAGTTGTATGAATGTTTTTCATGCCAATTCCTAAACCTATTCGGGAATTGAGATATCCGAATCAAGAACACAGAGGTGAATATATTGGACAAGATAAGCACAAGCAAGATTCTGGCAATATCCGTCGTCATTATCATGCTCCTTATGGGTTTCGCGGTTCTCGCGAACAACATGTACGATGACGAAAGGGTAACCAGCTCCGAGGTGGAGTCCCAATCCACCATGGAGACGAGCGAACTGGAGAGCCGAGGTAGTGCCCCGTACTGGCACGAGGGGGGTACGGACCACGGGGGTGCGAACATCGTGGTATCGGGCACCCAGACCATGTCAGGAAGGCATTACAACGTCGGAACACTGACCGTTAATGCCGGTTCCACACTCGCTGTGGGACCGTATCTGGGAAAATGGCAAACCCCGCATACCACAAGCGGATGGCTCGAGATAAACGCCCAGGAGATGATCATCCAGGGCACTATCACCGCGGACGGCAGGGGTTATGGCGGAGGAGGGGGCTCGGCGAACGTGGGTTCCCGCGCCTGCGACGGCATGGCCGGGGGTGGGCGGGGCGGTACCACCGGCCCGGGGGCACCCGGTGAGAACAACTATTGGCCGGGGGGACGGCCCACATGCTGCGGCGGTGGAGGCGGCGGTGGAAGCCCCGACGGGACAACCGTGATGGGATGGCTTCACGGCTGCAACAGCCAGGGAACTGCGGGAACGCCCTCCAAGGGCGGTACCGGGGGACATGGCTGCGGCGGGCAGCGAGGAGGTAATGGCGGGGACGGTTACGGCGGAGGAGGAGGAGGTGGAGGAGGGAACGCAGCAGCTGGCGGCGGTGGCGGAGGCGGAGGATCCGGCGGCGAGCACGGCGGTCTGGCCAACGCTGCGGGAAAAGGTAGCTGCGCACCCTGCAGGCAGAACGGAGGTCAGGGCGGCGGGCAGTTCGGTGGGAACGGAGGCGGATTCGGCGGCGGGAACGCCAACAACGGGGGCTACCTGTCGGCGAACGGTAACGGTGATACCAGCGAGGATATGAGCGCGGAGCTGGGAAGCGGCGGCGGCGGAGGTGGCAGCCACAGCAGCGGCGGCATCGGCGGCGGAGGTGGCGGTGGCGGCGCAGGCGGAGGCGCCCTGATACTCTCGGCATCGAACAAGATAGCGCTCTCGGGAACGATATACTCCAGGGGCGGCGGCTCCGGCTACAGCGGTTGCAATCATTACTGCAACAGCCACGGCGGCGGCGGCGCAGGCGGCGGAGTGGTGCTCTCCTCCAGAACGCTGGAGTTCACCGGCAGCAAGACCATCGACGTAAGGGGCAGGCAGGCCAATTCCCTCTCGACCCAGAACGGCGGAACGGTGAAGCTCTTCGGGAGACAGACGGGCTCACCCACGGTGAATGCCGGAAGGAAATACGAGGGCGAATACCAGGGCAGCGGCGGCTCCCCGGCACAGGACGGCGGCGGCTCGACCCCCGAGATGACCCTGAGGTACTACCCCCAGAACGCAGCCTGGTGGACCGGATACGCCCGAAGGTACTACTACTGCTGCTGGGGCAACCAGTACTATGCCTACAGCGATAACATGATATGCGGCACCACCTGCTGCTGGTACAATTACTATCGATCCTGGGCCAAGTTCGACATCAGCCTTATACCGGATAGTGCCGAGATAAGGAAGATCGTGCTCGGTCATTACAGGTATTCCGCCTACCGTTACTGGAACTCGTATTATTACATATACCATCTTCAGAACGACCCGGTGCAGAACCACAACGCACAGACGCTCTGGAACGACTGCGCCGACGGCTCACGCTATACGGGGCAGACCTATTCATCCAGCTCGGGATGGCACAGCTGGGAGCTAAACAGCAATGCCAGGAACAACATGCAGACCATGCTCTCGAACGATTATTTCAGTGTGGGTTTCTACAAGGATGGCAACTACGATTACAGCTACCAGTATATATACGGTTACTCCAATTCCAATTACCGTCCGTACGTGGAGGTGACGTACAAGGTGCCGGACACGAACCGGTTCTACCACGAGACTTTCTCGGACGATTTCCTCGAGACCGAATACGGCGTCGCCTGGTCCAACCACACCAGCGACCCGGACAACGCACGGAACGGACGGGTGGATACGGAGGCGGACGATTTCAACGAGGGCTTCGAGGCTTACGACAGCACCGTTTACTGCTGGAGAATGGACTCGGATGCGGGAAGAGGACCGAACCTCAACGAGCTAACGCTGCACCTGGGCCTTACCGATGTCACAGACCTTACCATGAAGGTCGCAACGGTGGAGTTCGGCAGCAATAACCAGGACCAGATGGCGGAAACATTCCAGGGCCATGCGAACGCCGACGGCATAGCGGTAAGCACCGATAACGAGAACTGGTACCGACTTTGGCAGTATCCCGCGGACGTCAGCGACTGGACCGAATACGAGATGGATATTCTCAACGACGTAGCAGGCCTTCAGATAGATGAAAAGGAGGACCTCTATATCAAGTTCCAGCAGTACGGAAGCGGGAAGATTCCTAATGATGGGGCCCTCTGGGACGAGATACATATAGAGGCGAACAAGGAGGCCGACTTCCTCTTCGAGGTGCCCCACATCGAGATAGAATGCGATTTCGATGAGGAGGTCATCTACGCCTCGGAGCAGGGGAGCCCGGACACGACGGAGGTCACCTTGACGGTGGAGGGATTCGGTCCCGTGGAGGACAATAGCGGTTACCTCTATGCCTTCCGCGACCTGGGCTGCAGGGAACCCTCCCAGATGCAGCGCTACAGCCTCAAGGATGATACCTGGACCCAGCTGGCCAATTGCCCGGACAGGACCAACTGCCGGTACAGCAACAACAAGATCGCCTATGACGGAGACGACACCATATACGTTCTCAGGCAGTGGGGTTATCGTGACTGGTACAAGTACACCATCTCCACCAACACCTGGCAGAGAATGCCTCACATCCTTCCCCACGGTTCCGGCGCCTACTACTCCCCGGGCATTGCATATGTCGAGCTCGACGGACATCATTACATCTACTGGCACCGCGGTTATCGCTCCAGCGATTTCTACCGCTACGACCTGGACCAGGGAAGATGGGATTCCATGAGCGGTCAGAGCATCTACTACTACGGGACCAGCATGGTATCTGCGAAAGGCTTCGTCTACCTCAACTATGGAACCGGCAGCTCCGGCTTCTACAAATACGACTGTGCCAACAACCGGTGGAGCAGCTTGCGCAACCTGCCGTACAGTTCCCAATGGGGGACACAGATAACATATGACGGAGAGAATCATATCTACTATCAGACCCGGCGTTACTTCTACCGGTACGACATCGAGCAAAATACGTGGTCGGGGCGGCTGGCCGGCATCCCCGGTTCCCGTTGTACCTGCAGCGATATATGCTCAGACCAGGAAGGACACATCTTTGCAACCCCGGCGGGCTGCTGCTGGTACAATAATTTCTACAAATACGACATCGAGAACAACCGCTGGAGTTCGGCGGCATCGGTGTCGGGAACCGGTTGGAAGCAGGGCAGTTCCATGGTGTACGTGCCACCCCAGGCGTCCATCCTCGCGGGCGAGAACATACAGCTCAAGTTCGTGAAGGCCGACGCCCTCAAGATAAGCGGCGCGGACGATGCCGACGTCAACGGCAACGAATATATCTGGTCCATCGACGAGATCAAGCCAAAAAGGGAGATCGAGTTCACCTTCACCGTCAGCTGTGACGGGCCCTTCGACGGCAGCATCGGCGAGTTCAGCTACAAGTACGATACCTGGGACGGTGATTCCATCGATTGGACTCCCGTGGACAAGTCCTTCGAACTCAAGGTGAAATCCATAACGACCACCGTCCTCAACGTGGAAGACGGACTGGGCGGCGATCGCCTTATCGCGAACAAGCCCGACGGCGCCTCGTTCACCATTATCTCCAAGGACCAGGACGGCGAGGAGATGGACCCGCAGGATTTCGAGTGGGAACTGTCCGATCTGGCCGGGGTCATCCTGAGCGACGTGAGCCTGAACACTGCAACCATCACGGCGGCAAAAGAGACCTTTGGGCAGACAGTGACCCTCACGGTCACCCACAAGCTCACCGACCTCGAGTTCAGCTATGACATACTCATAACCCACGGACCGCCATCCGAAATAGAGACGGAGCTGTTCGACCCCTATGTGGTCGGCGAGAAGGGGATCATGTCCGTTAAGGTGGTGGACGATTACGAGAACCTCGCTTTGACCTACAAGGGTACCATGAGAATGGAGGTGCGAACTGGTGAGGTGCAGATAGACGGGGGCGATTCGTACACCTTCTCGGAGAACGACAAGGCCAAGCACACCTTTATCATCACCCCGCTCACCTGGGGTCCCGATTCCACCACGGTCGTCTTCGTTGACGATGCGGAGGGAATAAGCAGCGAGCCCGTGACCTTCAGCGTCATAGCGGGACCCGTGAAGATGCTGGACGTGGGACTCGACTGGGAGAAGATGGGATGGGAAACCCCCGACGACGGGTACTACGCAGGTGAACCGCTCTATATCAACATGGTGGGCAGGGACCGCTTCGGAAATCCCTCGGAAACCTACACCAAGCCCCTCATCGTGACCCACGACAGCACGGCACGGGACGATCTGGAGCCAAGCCCGTGGGACGAGGCGGCCGGGGACGTGATCATACAGATGGTGAACGGCGTGGCCTCCAACTATCCCGATGATCCGCTTGTGTTCTACAAGGCCGAGACGGTGACCGTTACCGTGAAGTCCCGGGTGGATCATTCTATCTCGGGCTCGTTCTCCTTCCAGGTCCACCCGACCTATATCCACAAGGTGACCTCGAATCCCGTAGGATCGGATGAGGAACCCGTCATGGTGAAGGTCGGTAATTCGGTGCAGTTCTCGCTGGATGCCGTGGACGAGTTCGGAAACGCCGTGGATATCGTCGAGGAGGACTGGACCGTGGACAGTGAGATAAATACCATAGGAAGCGGCAGCGAGATGGAGGTTCCAGGCCTCTACAAGTCGATAGAGTACTTCCCGGGGGAGGACATGGAGGGCAAGGTCCATGTGACTGCAACCGGACACCGCGGAGGTACCTTCGATCTTCACATATCGGTGCGGGTGGTGAACGACAAGGACCTATGGATCGTGGCCGAAGAGGTAGAGCCGAAAAGTATTCTCATCGGTGAATCGCTGGAACTGGAGGTCGATATCCATTACGACATCCCGCAGGAAGCGGTGGGCAGCAATCTCTTCGAGATCGAGATCCACTTCTCCCTTGTGGATGCCAATGGAGTGGAGCTTCAAACGCTTCTGGAGAAGAGCGTGAGGATAGAGGAGCTGAACGAAAAGGAGGACGGAGTGTACGTCTTCAGGGACAGCGTTCCCCACGAGAGCTTCCGGGACAATATCAGATACGTCAAGCGGAACACGCCAGAAGAGGATCAGACACCCAACTACATGAAGGTGGAGATACTGGACGCCCTGGGCGGGGCGAACATGGTGGATTTCCAGAGGACGGACAGTAATGACGCGGTGACAGTGGATCTCTGGGCTGTGGTCCCCGAGGCCGCCTCGTCCCCGTCCTTCGCGCCATCCATATTCCTCATGGGCCTGGCGCTCCTTGGACTCGCCATCGTCTCGACCATGT
>CAYRFL010000172.1:0-6063 GCA_964423515.1 uncultured archaeon | reverse complement strand
TCGGCCCTCATCATACTCGCGGCCCACCCCGGCGGGGACTACATGGGGAGCCACGTCCATCCTTCTGAAGGTGAAATATCGGAAAGCCCCGCTTCGGCAAGGTCGGACGAAACCGACCTTTCCGCCGACGTACCCACCCTTCTTGCGGGCGATTCATGGGAATATGTGACCGAGCTGAACATAACCCTCCGGATAACCATGGGCGACAACGAGATAGAGCTTTCGGGGAATCTCACCGAGGAGATGAACCTCACCGTGGCGGAGATCGCCACAGTGTCCTTCAACGGGACCCAGGCCCTGTGCTACCGCCTCGATATCCTTGGCGAGTTCCGGCTCGAGGCCGCCGGCTACGGGGGAGCTGTGAGCGCGAGCATGGATTCCACCATGGACGGGGCCGAGTACATCTGCGTGTCCGATCTCTCCATTGCCAGCACCCATACTGTCCGAAACGGGACCCTTGGCGTCAATTCACCCCTGGGCGATGACGTATCCGTATTCAATATCTCATCGTCGGAGAACTACGCTGGGTACCTTGAGACCTACGATTTCCCCCTTGCCGGGGGCGAGGGGTGGAGCCAGGATTACATCGTCAACGAAACGGTCTCGGGGGATATGGGCGGCGTACCCCTTCACGAGAACGATGTCCGGGCCGTGAAGGCGAGCTACGGATGCAACGTGAGCGCAGGCGTTCCTGCCATGGGAGAGCTCTTCGATACCTTCGCCGTGGATATCGACGGAGGCTCTCGTCTTGATCATTATTCACCGGAGGTCCGGGGTCTTGTCCGCCGGGAATACAATTCGGGAAGCTACATGAAGATACCCGGATTGGCCATCGACATAACGGATGGAACCTCCGTGCTCGTATCCTGCGACCTCGGGGAGCCCCATACGGATATCCTCATAGATGTACAGGAGGCAGCAGCTCCCGATTCCGTGATAGAGGTATCAGGAACGGTTCAGGGCACCCAGGCGAATGAGGTATCAATCCTGATACCGGGGCTGGACCTTGCCAGCGGTGCAACCCTGACCGACGGCGGTTTTAAAAAGGAACTGTATATCGGCAACGGGACCGACGATACACCTGCCGACGACCTGGGCACCCATGGCATAATCGTCATCCCCGGGCCGCCGGGCACCTACGAGGCCCTTGCCGTACGGACACTCACACTGGCGCCGCCCGATGTGAGCGTTCTCCGTGAGAACGTCACCTTCGATCCACCGGGCGGAGGGACGGTGGGCACTTCCATCGGAATGTTCATACCTTTACGCAATCCGTCCATTGTTCCCGTAGGGGACCTGGACCTGACGGTGAGGGACGAGGGATACGAGTTCTACCGCAACTCCTCCATAGACATGGCCCCGGGCGGCTCATCCATTATAGAGGTCCGTTGGACACCGCTGGAGGAGGGGCTTCACAACATAACGATAATAGCCGATCCGGACGGAAAAATGAACGAGAGCAACGAGGACGACAATCGTGCGACCCTACAGTACCTCGTCAGCGAGAAACCGGTTCCGTATTTCGTGAACGTGACGCCATTTCCGGGCAACGTCACCATGCCTGAAGGACAGAACATGTCATTCTCGGCGGAGGGGGCCGACCCCGACGGCAGCCAGCCCTTGGTCCAATGGCAGCTTGACGGTGTTCCGGTAACACCTGTGGGCCATGCCTACACGTACTCGGCGGATTTCAACTCCAGCGGAAATCACACCCTGAAGGTTGTTCTCCGGGACGCCGATGAGCCCCTGAATTCGTCCATGCGGCGAGAGATAGCATGGCTTATAAAGGTGGGAAACGTCAACCGTGTATGCAGGGCCGTCATATCCCGGCCGGGGGCGGGGTACGCGGTGAATGCGGGAGTTGCGGTCAATTTCTCCGCCAACGGCAGCCGGGATCCCGACATCGATCCCTCCGAACTCCCGACGCGGCTCAATTTCACGTGGGAGCTGGGGGACGGTTCAATCGCATACGGAATGAACGTGAGCCACGTCTACCGGGGGGCGGGAAGGTACCTCGTCAGGTTGAACGTCACCGACCCGGAAGGCGAATGGAACCTCACGGAACTGTATCTGAACGTCACAGAGATCGATGACGATCCGGGGGAAATACCCGACGGACCGGACGACGATAATGGAACTGGCGATAATGACGATCCGGGAGATATTCGACGCCCAAAAGGGGCGGTCCGTTTCATATGCCCCTCTCTTCTCGTACTTGCCCTCATGATCGTAGTGGTGATAATAGTCGTGAGAAAGCGGAAGCGGAAAATGGATCCTTCCGGAAGGGAACTCGATGGTGAAGTGGATGAAGCCCCGGGTGACGACAGCTCGAGCTCTGACATGGATGCATCACTTCTGGGTGCGGTCCCCAAAGGAGAGAAGCTGGTCGAATGCAAGGGCCTGGAGAAGAGCTTCCGGCTGCCGGGAGGTAACGATTACCCGGTCCTTAAAGGGATAGACCTGACGCTGAGGCCGGGAGAGTTCGTCACCCTCATGGGTCCCTCGGGATCGGGCAAGTCCACGCTTCTGAACGTCATCGGAGCAATGATACCGGGCAGTGGGGGTATCGTCCGGGTGAACGACAGGTCCCTGGCGGAGATGAACCACAAGGAACTTACCTCAGTTCGCCGCCGGGACGTGGGATGGATATTCCAGGATTTCAATCTCGTCGACAACCTCACCGCCCTTGAGAACGTGATAATTCCAATGAATCTCGCGGGGAAGGTGGACGAAGGGGCGGAGGAGCGGGCAAGAGGTCTTCTGAAGCTGGTGGACCTCGAGGACCGGTTGGGGCATTTTCCAGATACCCTGTCGGGCGGACAGCAGCAGAGGGTGGCAATCGCCCGGGCCCTCGTCAACGACCCGCCCCTCATACTGGCCGACGAGCCCACCGGGAATCTCGATTCGGCTTCCGGCAACGAGATCATCGCCCTCTTCAAGAGATTGGCTGGCCACGGCAAGGGGATCCTTATGGTGACCCACGATATCGAACTTGCCAGGGCCTCCGACCGGGTGTATGTCATTCGGAACGGTTTCCTGGAGGAATCGCTGGACCAGGAGGTGGGGAAATGAGCGTCTCGGCGATCAGCATCCTCCTGGCCTTTCTGGAGCCGTTCCGGGGGATCTGGAGCAACAAGCGCCGGTCCATGGCCATGATAAGCGGCATCGTTCTGGGTACTCTCATCATCTCCAGCATTCTGATCTATACCGGCATACTCCAGGAGGACAATTACCGCTCCATCATCCAGACCCAATCCTACGAGACCCTGTTCACGCTGTCCGACCCGGGGCCGGAAAGCCGCCTGTGGAACGTGGCGGAGACCCTCGAATCGGAGGAAAGGGTGGAATCCATGACAGTGTTCGGGGGAATTCCCTCCATTTCCATATTCGAAGAGAATCGGCACAGGTTCGAAACGTCCCTAACAGTGTCCATACCAGGCGACGTGGAGCTGCTGGACGAGGGAGGATTCGGAGGGGGCACGGAGCTCACGCCCATGTTCGTGCGTGAGAACTTCACCGCCACATCCATCTACGACAGGATGATAGGGGACAGCCTGGAGGGGGATTTCGACCTCAACACATCTGTAAATCGCACCGTGATACCCCGCAGCACGGCGAATAGGCTCAACCTCGAGGTGGGGGACGTCGTCGAGCAGATGAACATAACCCTGGTGGAACTGAGCGGACCGGACGTGGAGACCACTGAGTTCACCCTCAAGGACCTGCACGTGAGCGGCATATACGATGCGGGCCAGGAAGGTCTTGCCGGGTTCCTGGCGAGATTCCTCCGGGTGGAGACCATCTACTTCAACACGGAGCTCCTGTACAAATACGACAGCGAATTGGTCCACCAGTTCGAGAAGAAGGGATATTTCTACCTTGCCGTACGAATCGACCAGGATAGATTCACCCTTGACGACACCGACACGCTCAATCTCGAGATAAACCGCCTTATAAACGAGATCACCGAAGATAGCGGAGAGGTTGTAACTGGTTACAATCTGGTCGAGAGCCTCCTTGAGCCGTTCACCATCCTCAATTATTTCCTCATCGTGTTCGATTTTCTCCTGGTACTGCCCACGGTCGTGCTTTCCATCTACCTCCTGATTTTCGGACTGGACCTGTCGCTGGAGGAGAGGAGAAGGGAGATCGCCATACTGAAGGTGCAGGGGGCGGACAGCAAGCAGATCTTCAGGATACTGCGGAACGAATCCCTGGTACTCTTCCTTCTGGGGGTGATGCTGGGATACGTGCTGGCCATGCTGGGAGCCTGGGTCATCAGCTCGTCCGTGGGCTTTCTGAAATTCAATCTCGATCCCTCGGAACTCCCGGCCTTCCTTAGCTTCGATTTTTGGGCCTTTCTGTTCGGCTTCCTGGTCATCGGCTCCGTGGTCCTTCTGGCCATACGAAAGAAGGGAAGGACCTTCATAGAGCTGGAGGTCACCCAGGCGGTCCAGAGGATGGAATGGAAGAAGAAGGGCTTTGTACACAGGAACAAGATGGACCTCATAATGCTCGGTTTCGGAGGCATCTGTGCGCTCATCACTCTACTGGACAGGGTCTTTGGCGTGACGTCGATCCTGGGTTTCGATCTGAGCTTCGGGGAGGCCTTCGACGTGTTCGTCGTGGGTTTCCTGGGAACCATATTCTTCTGGCTCGGAGGTATGCTCAGCGGACCGAGGATAGCGAAGTGGATATCGCTCAAGCTGGAGAGGGTCTTTCTGGGATTGTGGTTCCTCAAGGATGTCGCGAACATAATAAGGAGCGGCCTGAAACGGAGGGGGGACGTTGCCCGCCTGGTGGTCATAATCGTTCTGACCCTGTCGGTGGCCACCCTGGCCGTGGGTCAGGGATACACGGACGAGCAGTACAGCATACGAACCCTGGAATTCGATATAGGGAGCGATTACCAGCTCGAGTTCTCCGTGGGAGGAAACCACACGGGAGCCATATCGGATATCGAAGGTGTCTCCGACGTGATGGCCCTTCCCGGCCTCACGGCAAAGATATTGAGCACGGCCACCACCGTAAACGGTATCGATCCTGCAGAGGCCAAATGGGCCAGATGGCACGAGGACAGCTTCGAGGATATAACATACGGGGAGGCGCTGTCGCTCCTTGCGAAGAACACCTCCGTCCCGAGGGTCTTTCTGGGGGAGGAACTGGCGCTTCGCGTGAACGCGGAGACCGGCGAACTCGTCATGCTGAAGGTTGTCCTCGAGAGCGAGGAGGGAGAGCTGGAGAGGACCGTACCCCTGGAAGTGGAGGTGGCGGCCATATTCGACCATGCCCCGGGACATATTGGGTCCGGCTCGGTCATATGTGGCTATGCAACCATGCACCGTCTACTGGGGCTCATGGGGAACTACACGCCCGATATCTCTCACGAGCTGGAGGCGACCAGGTATCTGGTGAACCTCGAGAGGGGGGGGGACAGAAAGACAGTTGAGAAGGGGTTCGACCAGCTGGACGGCATACTCAACGTACGGGACCTGGAGGAGGAGCTGGACGATATCGGCAACGGGATGAACTTCGGCATACCGGGTCTTCTGACAATGATGTTCATAACGGCCCTGGTCGCCTCCTTCACCAGCGCATTCGCCTTCTCGTCCATAATCATGAAGCGTCGAAAGAGGGAGTTCGCCGTGCTGCAGACCCTTGGCGCGGGAAGGGGACAGGTGTACAAGACGGCAATCGGGGAGAATTCCCTACTGATGTTGATATCCGTGATCCTGGGCAGCGCCATCGGGATCGTGGTCACATACCAGATGAACGGATTCTTCGAGCTGATGGGGCAGATACTGGGCCGGGGAGAGCTGGCGAGGGTGGTGTACATCCCCTGGTGGACCGTCATCGTGATCGGCCTTGTGACCCTGGGCGGAATGCTGACCGCGGTGGCCCTGAGCGCCAGGAGCGCCGCCAGACAGGACCTTGCGGTTGCAACGAGGGTGATATGAATGAAGGACAGTATCGGCAGGGAGGCAAAGGCAAAGATCAAGGTCAATGCGGAGGCAAAGGCCAAGGTCGATACTGAGGCAAAGGCCAAGGTCGATACTGAGGCAA
>CAYRFL010000171.1:0-6135 GCA_964423515.1 uncultured archaeon | reverse complement strand
CAATTTCTTTGGTCTTCTCCTTTACTGACATCATCATAACATTCATTATTATAACGATGGTCACAGCAAACACGATCGCGTTTATCATTCCTAAAATGGTGCGAGGTGTTTCCAAACTTGCATCCAATTCCTCTTCGATCTCCCTTTGTGTTCGAACCTCAAAATTGGGATAGGCACTCTCGACATCTTCTTCGAGTTCACTTTGTAAATGATTATCGATAGGTGTCAATAGAACCGCCGAGACCATACTTCCCCGACCGAAAAAGTCCTGGGTAAATAACAAAGGCATCAGAATTGCATTATCAATATTTGCAACATTGGCCTGCTTCAGGATACCAACGACTTTAAACGAAGTTCCTTCGCGAATGGTCAATTCATCACTCACACTGGCATCGTAAAAATCGGCCACCGCCCCGCCCAATATAACTGCATTCTCACCTTCCCCTTCGAGAGTGATATTTCCCTTGGATACCCGTGCGTCTCCCAGGTATGCTATTTCTTTACCCGGCGTTAGACCAACACCAAAGACCTTTGCGGATTCCCTGGGGTTCTCCGGAGGTTCAATCACTGAAAACAAGATACACGTGCTCTCATCCGGATCGATATCATCTCGAGAGAGTATCTGATCCCCGATACTCTCGTTGAAGCTGCTTCCAAAGGGCGGATATGGTGCCCCTTTTTGTTGAAAATACATCTTATTTTCAAGATTGTCAATATCCCCCGCAATGTCCTTCTCCATTTTATTTGACAATCCTTCAATGGTCCCGATCAAAAAGACGCAGATCATCACTCCGATTATGCATAACACGGACCTCGTTTTTTTTGCTGAGATGTTTTTTAATGCAATGTCCAACATTACCGTAAACTCCTTTTCCATGGTCGATCAAAGGAATCACTATTGCTTTCAATTATGTCGGTTTGTACACAACCCTCATTTCATTTCGTCTGCGGTTTTATATCGAAATCGTAGACAAACATTTCCATCGTGTTAATTAAATATTTTGCCCTTATCACGAATAATACAATGTAAAAAAATATTGATCGAGAAGGAGGGAAACTTGCGGCAAGAAGCCGGGCGATGTGTTCCATGAGGTGCATAGGGTCCCGCTTCCTCAACCGGAAGAAAGGAAGTTTCCGCGCAGCTCCATCGACGATATTGTACCAGCCTAGCAGAACAACAACCAATCGTAGAACTTCATCTTCAACAGCATCATAATTGATACGAACATCGATAGAATAAGCTTCTATGCTTCATCATCCATCAGCTCCGGTTCCCCCACTTCGCCCTCTCCCGTTCCCTCCACTTCCTTTACTTCCTCCACCGCCTTCAGCGTGCCCTCCGCATTCTCCGTCGCTTCCGTCTGCTCCTGTTCATCCTCACTCTGCGTTTCATCCCCGTTCCCGACCTCCCCGGCCTCCATCTCCTGCCCAGTATCCTCCTCGTCCTCATCATCGTCCTCATCATCGTCCTCATCATCGTCCTCATCATCGTCCTCATCATCGTCCTCGTCCAGCAGGTCCACCTCGTCCAGATCCATGTCATTATCCTTCACTGCACCGCCCTCTACCGCTTCATCGCCTGAAATCACCTTCACGGACCTCTCCACCTCCGGCAGCTTCTCCACCTCTTCCACCACGAGCTCCTCGCCGCACCTGGCACATTTCTCGTCCGCTCCCGACACAGGTGCGCCGCAGCCGATGCAAACCAGCTCTTCATCCTCATCTGCCCCCTCTGCAGCTCCCCCGGACGGAGTCTCCCCATCCGCGTCCCCGGATATGTCTTCCTCCGTAACGTCTGGTCCGTCACCCGGATCCCCTGCTTCCCCTTCATCCGCACCCTTCGATCCCGTTTCATCCATCGTCTCATCCTTTCCCTTCCTTCTGAACAAGACGACGAGTATCACCACGACCAGTATAAGCAGTACCGCAGCCCCCAGCGTATAGAGAAGGGCGGAACGGTCCGTGCCCGGCCCGTCCGTATCCGCCGCCGGTCCAACCGTCACCTCGACGCTAACAGGCAGCGATTCGTGACCGTAGCCGTCGCTCACCGTGAGGGTGAGCCTGTAGCTTCCCTCCGACGGGAACGAATAGTCGGTCCTCAACTTCGCAGACGTCAGATTGCGCTTGTACGGTTCCGTACCGGATAATCTCTCGATGACCCAGGTGTAGTTCAGGGCGTCGTCCTCGGGGTCCGTGGAGCCGCTTCCATCCAGCCGTATCGCCTTTCCCGCCACAAGCGCGGCGCCCGCCAGAGGTCCACTGATGATGGCCGTGGGCCTCGGGTCCAGGGCCATAAAGTATAGAGCCGGGACCGTCCTGGCACCCGTGGTCCTGTCGTGGGCCTCGAAGTGGAAGCTGTGGTCCCCCACGGTCAGGTCCCTGACTATGTGATAGTACTCCTTTCCGTCCGTGACGTTCAGGTCTGCAGGGACGGTTGGTCTCATGTACAATTCCGTTCCGTTATCGAGGACGAGTAGAACGTGCTCGGGGAAATCGTCGTCCGCATCCGTGTAGATCACCGTGAAGTTGAACTCCCCATCGGCTGCCCCCGCATCCGGGCTCACCGCGGGCGAGCCGAGGACGGGATTGGTATTCGACAGGGTACCAAGGGTGAACAGCGTGCTGTTGGTGCCGGCGTGGGTAACGGGAATATCTGTCAGATTCGACACCGCCAAGTTGTTAACCGGGTCCACGGTGGTCTCCGACTTGACCCAGCCACCGCTCGTGTAATGATATACGGACAGGAACGATCGGTTGAGCCCGTATGGGCTCTTTCCGGCATCATAGGCGAATGTCAGCTCCACCCAGTCCAGCAGCACCACCCCTTCGAGGCTCAGGTTCACGAAGATCCCGAGGTCCCGCCCTTCAACGGTGCCCGGGTTGTCGCAGTATTTCACCGTCATGTTGGGGTTCTCGCCCCCAAGCACCGCCCTTGCCCTCACTGTCGAGTTCGAGCCGGTATCGGAAATATCCCGCTCGATTTGGACCCGTGAATATATCGTCACCATCACCCAGGCCACGTTCGTCCCCCCCTGGGAGTCGTCTACCGTAAGGGTGAGATTGTGTGTGCCGGCCTCGGTGAAGATCAGGGTTGCCGCCGCATCGGCTCCGCAGTACAGTTCCCCCTCGATATCGCTGCGCCACACGTATTCCAGAAGGTCCCCGTCGCCGTCCGATGAGTAGCTCGCGTTTACCCGCACCTCGCTTCCCGCGAAGAAGGCCGAATCCGCTGCCGGCAGGGATATCCTTGCCTTGGGCTCCGCGTTGGGAGCCCCGAAGCAGTATATCTGTCCGTCGAGGGTCGTGGCCACCACCAGCTCGCTCACAGCCATGCTGCGGCTGATGTTCGAGCCGGTATCGAACCTCCACCGCGTCAGGGGAAGTTCGTTTCCCGTGGGCGGCTCCAGGGCGTGGATCCTGCCGTCCGCAGTACCGAAATACAGCACGTCGCCCCCTACCGAGATATCGGTCGCCACGGCATTCCCGGCGTCGTGATCCAGCACGATCTGTCCGTCGCTGGTTCGAACCCCCAGCACGTCGCCCCCCGAGGTACCGAAGAATACGGTATCGCGTCCCGGAGAATATGCGCCCGGGGTGGTTATCACGGACGAGGTGGGCACCGACCATTCGATGGTCCGTCCCGAGGAATTCACTGCAAAGAAACCCTTGCCGGACGGGAATATCAACCTGTCCTCCACAGCCGTTGCAGCAAATCCGATGGATGCATCTCCCGGAGGGTCGTAGCTCCAATTTACGGACCCGTCCGACATGTCCACGGCGTACAGCATTCCGTCTCCACCTCCAATGAGTATCGTATCCCCGGATACCGTGGGGGCCCCGCCACCGGGGGCGGCGGGAAGCGAAACGTTCAATACCTCGCTTCCGTCATCCTCGTCGAATGCCAGCAGACGCGCTCCGCAAACGACGAGCACGGTCCCGGAGGCGGCGGTGGGAGCCGATGCGGGCGCCGAGGGGAGGGGCGCCGTCCATATCACGTCGCCGTCCCCGATATCCGTACCGGATTCGGTGGTGAGGCCCTGGTTCCCGTCCTCGAAACCGTTGATGTCCAGGGCCGTCATCGTTCCGGACAGGGGTATGAAAACCTTCCCGTAACCGGCGGCGGGCGGAAGGGAAGCCGCGACGCCCAGTTCCATCTCCCAGCTGACGATGCCCGTCTCCATGTATATCGCCCGAATCCTCCCGGTGTCCCCTGCGATGACGGCGCGGTCCTTGTAGATGACGGGCGGGAGCAGCTCCTCCTCGTATTCCTTCCGCCACAGCGTCCTGTTGGTGAGGGTCCCGGAAGGGTTGTAACCCCAGTGCAGGGGATCCCCACCCTGCATGGGCCACTGGTCAGCGGAATCCCGGCGGAAGTCCAGACGCTTCTCGGCGATGTTGCCCGCTGGGCTCTCGGCCATGTCAGGAGAGTGCAGCTCGACCCGTATGAACCATATCCCGGACGGATTGTCCATCACGGTCCAGTTCACGCTCACCGTGGCCATCTCGTCCGGCTCCAGGCTCCGGACCGGGCTCCCGATCTCGTGGGACCGGTTCTCAAGGTCGTAGGCCCTGATCCTAGCCTCGACCCGGGACGCCACCGTTCCCCTGTTGGTGACGTTCACAAGGACGGTCACGGACTCCCCGGCGTATGGGGCCGCGTCCGTGAAGGTAATATCGTCATACGATACCTTGAAGTCCGGTGCTCCTATGCAGTAGAGCTTATCGTCGTCGCTGCCTATAAGGAGCCTGCCACGCGATATAGCGGGGCTGGAGTGGATAATTCCCCCCGTGGTGTAGTTCCACACCTCGTCCGTGCTGCCGTCGCCGTTCCCGGCCGCGTCCAGGGCCCATACCCTTCTGTCGAAACCGCCAAAGAACACCATGCCCCCTGCCACTGCAGGAGAGGATTGGATCGATTCGCCTATATCGAAGGACCACACCAGCGTACCGTCGGAGGCATCGAGGGCCCTGATCTCGCCGCCGAAGGTCCCCAGGAACAGGAGACCCGTTACAGGATCGTAAGCAGCGGTGGACTGGACCCTTCCCCCCGAGGAACGGTTCCAGAGCTCATCCCCGGTATCGGGGTCCAGTGCGAACACCCTGTTGGCACCAAAAACGTTGTAGGAACTGAAGACCACGGCTCCCGGTATGATGGTCGGCGATGAACGTACTGAATGACCGGAATCCCTCACCCAGAGGATGTCCGCACTGGTGTTCACCTCGTCCGTCACGGCACCCTGGTTGCCATCGGCGAGGCCGTCGTGGTCCAGGGCATACAGAAGGCCGTTGTCCCCGCCCAGGAACACGGTGCCGTTGTTTATGGCAGGGGATGATGGAGTGCCGTTGATGGAGGGACCGAAGGAGACGTTCCAAAGCTCCGTCCCGTTCACCGTCACGGCTGCCAGCATGCTGTTGTTGAACATGTTGCCGAAGTAGAGGGTATCGTTGTAGACGGCGGGTGAGCTGTATATGGCAGAGCCGGCCTTGTACAGCTGCTCCTTGCTCCCTGAATCCGGGTCCACTTTCCAGAGCGTATCGCTCGCTGCCACGTAGAGGTTTCCGTCGTGATAGACAGGCGTGGAGACCAGCTCCCCCCGCATCCAGGCATCCCATATCAGATCGCCGTTATCGAGATCGAGGCAGGCCATGTGCTGGTTCCAGGAACATACATATACGCGGTCGCCCACCACCAGAGGCGTGGCATAGATGTCACCCTCCACACCTGCGGAAAGGTCCCTCATGTCGTAATCCCAGAGGAGGTCGGGATGAAGCGGAGGGGCGGATGACGTCATGGACGTGTGATTGGAATCGTGACAGAACATGGTCCAGTCATCGGGGTCTCCCGAGTTCCTGCCATGGTGGTGGATAATCTCCGGGGAATAGGGTGGTATCGCTCCGTCGTTCATATGGGAAGCGGATGCCGATCTGCTCTGGATGGATAGGACCGATGTGATCGATGATATGGATGCCGGCATAACCGTATTGGCCAGCAATACTGTCAAGCAGATGGTCAAAATAACTCTTACGGATCTGTTTTGTTGCATGAAATTACCCCGGATCGTTCTTTGTGGACGTATTTGCGTGCTGATGTGTAAATCCGTCCCATCCTGGCACGTATTTACTTATGTCAATGGT
>CAYRFL010000170.1:0-6228 GCA_964423515.1 uncultured archaeon | reverse complement strand
ATATAGCCCGTTTCCTCGTCGGTGACGGAATACCTGATGGTGGACAGCTCCTCGGATGTCAGGGTCAGTACGGTGGTTGTGTTGTACCATCCGTCCGTCCCCGTGGGCTCTGCCGGGTCCACGGAATAATGTGTATCCGGAGGCGTGATATCCACGTATCTCTCGCTGGTCTCGTAGGGTATGAAATTGGGCTTGGTAACGGTGATCTGGGCCATGCCCTCCGCAAGTGGATTCGTAACACGTATCTTTCCGTCCCCATCGGTCAGCGCCCGCTGGTAGCTGTCCTGGCCCTGAATGCAGATGAGAGCGTCCTTCACGGGCTCGCCGGTGCTGCTCTCGTTCACGGTCACGTTTATCCACTGTGGGCTCGTGCTGACCCCTACACCGAAGTGTTCGGGGACCTCCGTCCACAGAGGAACCTCGGGCTCCCCCAGCATGTTGAACTCCAGCCAGCACGCCTGGATCTCACCCTTGGTCTCCTCAGTCTCGGCGAACCAGTTGCCGAAGGAGTTTGCATACCTGTTCTTTCCGTCGTGATGGGTATCGCCCATGTGAAGGTTACCGTTCCCGAGCTGGAGGCAGAGGTCCTCCTGCAGACCCCCCGCTCCGTAGTAGTACTGGTTGGTCCCGATAACTCCGATGGCGCTCCTGGAGGAACCGATGTAGGCGATGGCCCCATCAGCGTCGTTCTCCGTGAAGTACTCGCCTATACACTCGACGAAATTCTGGTACCCGCAGCCCGATGGATTGTCGAACCAGTTCGTCAGACAGGCCATGGCGCTAACCAGGGGCCTCCTGCCGCCGTTACTCAGGGAGACCACGTCGTTTATGTCGAAAACAACCTGGTTTCCCCCGTTCTGGCACCACGTGACCGGGCCGCCGTGGTCCACGAAGTTCACGTATCCCACTCCGTCGTTGATGTCCGATCTCAGCGTATTGCGATCGATGGTGCCGCCGTTCTCGTAGAACTCCACGGGGGTCCCGAAGGTATTATGCAGATAGTTGTCCTGAAGATAATCGCATTGGCGGGCCCCGTCGCCGGTCTGATGGGTATCCGCCCCTATGAGCACCGCCTTCTCCATCCAGTTTCCACCGGGAGGAGATTTCTCGTAGTTGATTATGCTCTGGGCCCAGGACCTCATCTTGTTGTGGGAATTGATGGCGATACGGCTAACCGCCACGTCGGCGATTATATCGGTAATATCACCGTTCTCCCCCCAGTATCCGTCCCCGTCCCTGTTCCACGTCCCGTCGAGGCAGGCATAATAGCTGTCCGCAGGGATCCATCCGTCGTCCCAGCCCTCGGCGGGATCCGGGTCCTTGCACCGTCTCACGGGAACCTGGCCGTAATCGCCGGCCAGGAGAACATACTTTATATTGTACTCCCTGTGCATGTCCTTGATGAAGTTCCTGATCTTCTCGGGATTGTCCGAACCCGAGTAATCGTCGTAAATATCCTCGCAGGCATGTATCTCGCAGGGGACCCCCTTCTTCGTCTTCCACTGGGCCAGGGACTCCAGCGAACCGGTGAACTGGGATGGAGTGATCATCAGGTACTTCGGATCGGAAGCGCCCCTCGTGCCTGTATTCCTGGTAGCAGCCGAATAGCCTGACGACGCGCCGTGATGTTCGTCGGCGATCTCCCCGTCGCCCATGGTATCGCCTACGGCAGAAAATTCTATCTCCACCTCGGCCTTCTCGTAGATTATGGCCATTTCCATAACCGGATTGTAACGAACGGGGTAAAGGGCGAGCGAGTACTTCCAGTGGCGGACGCCGTCCCTCCAGCTTCCGCCCAGCAGGGTCAACCGGTATTCTTCCTCGGGCAGGTACATGGACTCCGAGTATGTCTCCGAATCGACATATTCGACCGATTCCTCCGAGTAAGGCGAGAGAACGCGCGGATGGGGGACGAGTCTCATTGGAACGGCAGAGGGATTGAAATAGCGTACCTCCATGCTCTCGATGATGCGGGGATCTTCCACGGTCAACGCTATCACGGGTATCCTCGGCTGTCCGGGGAAGGGTTGTGGTACAGCTCCTTCCATGGTCAGAACATCCCACATCTCCCCGGCGTATTCTTCCTTTCCGAGCACGGGAGATGGAAATTCCTCCGTTCGCAATTCAACCCTGCCGCGGTCCAGATTGTCGGGGAATCCTCCCCGAGAGCCACCGGTGCCGATATCGGATACGGCCATATCTATGTGGGAAAACGGATTGAGAAGGAAAAAAGTGACTGCCAGAAATACCAAGGCCAAACATATGTTTCTCATCGATAGCACCCCTCGAGAGCATCCATCCGCATAGATGAACGTGAATAAGGCTTATAAGGATTTGTGATTATTTTGATTTATCTATCGATCCCTCAGACTAAAGAACAACAGGATGAGACGTATCTCACGAATCCTTCCCACGGGTTCAGTCGGCGATAGTTTTAATAGAATTGGATGAAATAATGCTAACTGCCATGCGGCTGTGAGGCACTGTCATGAAACGTATACTCGTAGTGAGCTTCGCCATTATCGTGCAATTATCGCTTGCCCAGGCCGTTTTCTGTATGACGGAGGAGGACTTCTTCATCGGTGTCGGCATCCTCCTACCTTCTGGGCGCAGCATTGAGGTTAACAGGGCCTCCCATGGATTGGTCACGGGAAGCGACGAGATAATCATAACCGGCATTTTCCTCTCGGATGAGGCAGGGTGCGATGTGAACCTCTCCGCCGACGGTTTCTACTCCCCGGGGGAATGGAACGTTTCGGTTCATTTCAATCTCTCCATGAATATGGACTGCTGGACGAACGTCACTGCCCGCCGGGTCAATACGGATAATATCTCGTGGACTAACTACTCTCTCGTTCCCGGTGGTGAGGGAGTCGGTAGTTCGCAAAATTTTTCTCATCACTTCTCGGACGGGGAATATGAGATCAACGTATCCATGGGTAACGCCGATGATCCGGCCATGTGGGTCAGGGCCACCGAGACATTCTCCTTTCAGAACGTCACCGAGGTCAAGATACTCACCAGCGACGTTTATCCGTCGGGTCATTCGGCCGTCAACGGATCGGGTCATTCATGCTATGCCAACGAGACCATGTATGTCAATATCACCGTGACGAACGCGGGCAACGAAGGTATCGGCGTTCCCGTGACGGTAAGACTTGCCGTGATCTCCCTGGAGAACGGGGCTCGATGGAGTGCCTGCAATAACACTACCGGGCCAATGGACGCCGGCACGGACTCCACGAGGGTATTTCGATGGACCCCCCCCCGTGAAGGGTCCTACCTGCTGAACGTCACTTACAACTGCTCGGCGATCCAGGGGAATGCAGAGAGATTCGTTCACGAGATCCCTCTGAACATTCAGGATGTGGAATCGTACGCTTACGATCTGGTGCATACGACGGTGGTTGACGAGACAACGGAATGGAACTACACTGCGGATCTTTCCATATGGAACCGGGGCAACGTGAAGAACAGCTTCAACACCCTCTTTGTGGTGACGAGGTATTCCGCTCCGGTTCACGAGACATCGAAGCAGACCGAAGTTCTCGGACCCGGGGATAATGAGACGCTGACCTATACCCGCAAACTCTGCGATCCGGGTCTGTACCGGCTGAACGTTACCTTCATGTGCGACGGGACGGAGGCGGGGTATTCCTTCACGGTCAGCGGCAACAATCCTCCGGTACTGGAGGATCTGACGGAGGTGATCGATGCACCATACCCGGGCGATGCCGTGCATTTCACGGTCAGCTATTCGGACGAGGACAACGATGCTCCCGAACACGTGAGATCGTTCATCGACGGCGTGTGGAACATTACGCTATCGCTGTTCCAATCGGATACTCTGAACGGCACCATGTCCGCGGTCGATCCGGAGGATACGTATTACCGAGACGGGAAACTCTACGAATGGACCTGGACTCCCGGTTTCGGGCACGTGGGCGCACATAATTATTCGTTCCTGGCCAGCGACGGCAAGGATGCTGTGGGTGTAATTCCACCTAACAATACCTTCTCGATAATGAGACCGCCAATAGCCAACAGCACCGTCTTCGGTAGGGTCACCACGGAGGAGGGAGAACCCGTATCGGACGCGAAGGTGGTGATATTCAACTGCGATCAGGGAGATGGGGACGTCTGCGAACGGGAGTATTTCAATACGACGACGGACGATGAGGGGAACTATCTGCGTTCATTGAGACTGGGCATCTATTTCATATATACCAATGTCAGTGGATACAACGATTCGGACGTATGTGAGTTCACCCTGCCCGCAGAGGGCTACGAGGTGGAGAAGAACTTTCTTCTGATGAGATATCTATCCGTTTGCGAGGATGTGACAGGGGAGATCTCCGGTCACGTGCTGAACGACGACGGGGCGGTCATACCCAACGCCACCGTGGCAGTGGTGATATACGATGATTTTACGGGGCATTACCGGGAGTATCATAACCTGACCGACAGGACCGACTCGACCGGGTTCTTCAGAATAGTGGGGATTCTTCCCGGCACCTGGGTCATCTTCGCTGAGGCAGTGGGATACATCCCCGGGTGGATGATGATGAACTTCACCACCTGCGAACTGGTCCGGAACCTCACATTGATGAGGGAACATATGTTCTACCGGATTACGGGAACCGTGATTCCCGGTTCGGCCGGGCTGAAGGCGGGTTACGTGGAGGTCGAGGTGAATTCCACCACGGGTTATTTCGTCGTAGAGGACCTTCTTCCCTACAACTACACGCTGATGTTCACTGCGGATGGCTATGAGAGCTTTGGGTTGAACCTGACCATCACGGACTCGGATGTGGATATCGGGCTCATAATTCTCGATAAGAGCCCGATATACCTTGCCATCGGTCCGGTTGTGGATGACGAGGGAGAGCCCGTGGCGGGAGTGCGCGTCTCGTTCACATACGATGGTATACGGTATGAGAGCGATACCGATGTACACGGCATGGCGACCTTTTCCGCACTGGAACTCGAGGAACTGCCCGGTGACGTGAGAATTACTGCTTCCGGGGACGACCTAGAGGTGAGCTGGAACGCGGACGAGGAAATACCGCCCTTCGTATCCGGTGCCGGTAAGAATGACGGGATAGACCCGTGGATGATATTGGCCCTTATAGCGGTTGCTCTGCTGCTTGCCTTCGTCATTATATCCGCAAGGTCCGGAAAAAGGGGAGCGGACGAAGGTCACCGGAAAGACGACGAGCCGTTACCGAAAGATGACGAAACATTGGATATGGGGGGGAGGGATCCGGATGAAAGAACGGTGAAGGGGCATCCGGATGGCAGGGACAAGGTTGGGTTAGAAGCGTACAGAACGGCGGTGGCGCAGGTTCTCCGGGATGATCATCTTAGCGAGGACGAGCTCGGGGTGGTGGATGCTCTTCGGCGAAAGATGGACGTACCCGATGCGGAACATGAAGAGATAGTGACGGAGATAGGGAGGAAGCTGTCCGCCAGCGAGAAGAACGTGAAAAGGTTGTTGTCCCTGAAAGGCGGAGGATTCGAGTACCGGGGCAGGAAGAAGGGGAGATCCCCCGCGATCGAGTTGAAGAAGAAGCCCGCCGTAATGGCGAAGGGCGAGGATAAGACTACGTCCGATTTCGAGATACGCCCGGCCGACGAGGCAATAACATGCAAGATATGCTTCGGCGTCGTGAAGCCGGGCCTTCCCGTATTCCACTGCGGCTGCGGAAAGCAATATCACCTTCAGTGCATGAAGCGGGTCTCGGAGTGTCCCGGCTGCGGCCTGTCGCCGGACCTGGACGCGGAGGAAAAGTTGAAGAAGGAGGACATGGGGAGAACGGGTAGCAATGAGGATACGGGGGAAGAGGAGGCGACGTGCGGAGATGAGGATACCGAAGGCATTGAGGAGAATGGCGGAGACCTGGATACGAAGGAAAAGGTGGCAACGGGTGGGGATGATGATACGGTGGGCAAGGAGGTGACGGGCGGCGGGGAGGATACGAAGGAAAAGGTGGCTACGGGCGGCGATTATGATGCAGGGGAAATGGCTGTCACGGGTGGCGACGAGGATGCGGGGCTTGAAGGAGGGGGCGACCCAGCGGATGATCCGGATGCGGACATGGATGAAAATGAGAATGTGAAGGCTGGAATTGCGGAGGAGGAAACGACGGGAAAGGGATCGCCCAATGAAGAAACCTCGGGAGATGATCACGTTGGAGGTCCAGTGGTAACCCTTCTCGACGGGTCCGC
>CAYRFL010000169.1:0-6352 GCA_964423515.1 uncultured archaeon | reverse complement strand
TACACCATCGATCCCAACGTGCCCGACGGGGGAGAGAATCCCGACGGTGACGGCCTGGACCTTTCACGCACTGGTGTGCTGAACGCCCATCACTCGCCCACAGCCGAATGGGACGGCGGGGAGAACTTCACGAACCTGGAGGAATACTGCGGCGGCAAGATCGAAAATCTCATCGAGGACGTCGACCGCCTGCTGACCATCGAGAGGGAACAGCTTCTCAAGGATATTGCATCGAGAGGAGGTTTTCACCTCTGCGAAAATTATATGAATCCTGCGACGAAGGAGAACTTCACCTACGAGGAATACAATCCTTGGCAGCAGAGGCACTGCAAGGATCCCATATTCGTTACCACGAATCCGTCAAGCCGGGATTCGGATGGAGATGGAATGGGGGATAACTACGAGGTCTATCACGGTGCAACGGAAAGGCCCGGGACGATCTGGGGCGGCGCCAAAGCCTGGAGGGGAGAGGTCGTATTCCAGTATAACTACAGCAGAAGGACATACGATGAGGTAGTCTATAACTATTCTCTGAACCCGTTAGATCCCAGTGATGCCGAGTACGACATGGACCTGTTTCCGATCCGGTCATACAGTCACGTACCGCTGGGTGGCGGCTGGGAGATCGACATGGCCTTTGTGGGGGCCATGGAACTCAGGCCCGATGGATTGACAAATATCGATGAGTACTGGGGGGGGACCGATCCCATGAACTGGGACACGGACAACGATACTTTCCTGCGTCCCGACGGAAGCGAACTGGCAAATGATGATGGATGGGAGATATGTGGAGATTTGAATCCAACCGATCCCGATATGGACGGGGACGACATGCCGGACGGATGGGAAAGATATTATGGAATGGACCCGACGAACTCATCGGATAGGTTCTTGGATCTGGACGGCGATGGTCTGAGGAATACGTATGAATATGAGTGGGGGACGGACCCACTGAATCCTGATACGGACAATGATGGCCTACCGGATGGTTGGGAGGTCCTGGTCGGTCTCGATCCGACCAACGCGTCAGACGGGGGCAAGGGGCGTTGAAGGCTACAGCCAACTGGTGAAGCCCAAGCCGGTCCGGCCAAAAAAGGATTCCCCTAAGCCCCAGCTGCGGAAGACCACGGAGGCCCCTGCTTCGGAGGATCCCGCTGGGAAACCGGATTCCCAAGCTTCCACTGAAGAACAAGTCCATGGAGTAGGTGGAGTGGTTTTTTCGGAAAATAGCGGACTTGGGATTCATATTTCGTTCGAGGGTGCAAACCCCAAACAATGAGGGAGGGTGAAGTATGCACCCAAACCCGGAGCATAAAACGTCATTCTGAATTATGAGATGTATTTTAGACTATCTCCTCATATCAACGTATTTAAATTCATTCCAATTGTTACGCATTATTAAAAAGCCAACATTAACTAATTTTATTATTGAATCAAAATAACGAGGGATTCGTTTAATATCAAAATCAGGATGATTTTTTATATCATCTAAAGATACCCATTCAATACCTTGCTCATCAGATATACGTTGTACAATTCGAAGAATTCGAATTTCCTTCGATGATAAATTTGCGATGTTATCGGGAGTACTATCCGGTAATTTAGTGTATGTTTCACGTTCTATTTTAGTCATTTTTAAGTCGATCTTTGCATCTTCCAATTCTTTGTATAATTGTTGAAATTCCATTTTAGTTCTATCAAAAACGTCATCAGTAAGTCTATCCTTCAACTCCAATCGACAAAAAGTATTTGCTAGTTTTACTAAGGAGTTGTTATCGAAGGGAACATGTGTTTTGTCATATTCTGGCTGAATTTCGTTATATATTTCCCGAATACTAGCCTCGATCCGGTTAACAATATCATCACTAATAATGGGCTTTATTAACAGCGATGTTAATAAAAATTCAACAACATCTTGATCATACTCTTTCGTCCGTCCCATATATGTTGCATCTTGAATTATGGTTGGTATTTGGATAGGTTCCATCTTATTTTGATATTCTTGTAAGTGGTACAGATAATTATATGAAATTTCTGGTATTTCGACCCTTTTTCTACTTCTTTCTACAGCCGAATATGTAGTATTACTAATAATAAAACGATGCATATATCCAATATTACTCGGTCTTCGTAAATCCAATGGAATTAATTGATTGATTGACTCCTGAATATACTTCAATGGTTTCTTTCCGGCCCCTGCTAATGAAAAGGATTGAGTGCCAATACCCCCAATGCCATAGGACGATTCTGGACAGGATAGCATTTGTAATGCCAGAGCTAAATCTAAATGATCATCCTCTGCGCATTTCCAATTGTAAGAAATTCTATGTAAAAAATCCTCCTTTCCCCTTAGAAACGGCTTTGGCATTTCAAGGATTTTGAAATCTAATTTGTTTATTCCCAGTACATCATAATGAATATCGACATAATTTCCCAATGTCTTTTTTTTCTTCCATTTAGATTTTCGATTCATTTTTCCTACTTCGACTTCGATAAATGAATTTGTTGGTGGATGAACGTCGGGTGGAACTTTATATGAATAGATTGATGTTTTATAATTCGGGAATGGAGAGCGTTCTAATACAAAACGATCCGTTGCAATCCAACGAACCCATCCAACATGTTCCAAATCAAGTAACTTTCGTTCAAAAGGTAAAAACCATTCTCGGTTATCTAAATATTTCTTTTTCATGAATAACAACCTATATTGTTATTGTGCATCCATTCTATGCCGGGGTGTCTTTACCCTTCACATCATTTGAGTTTGATTGTGTTTAAAGTACAAAAGGATAATTATCGAGGTGGTATAAAAGGGCGAGGGGCAGGGGGAGGCGCTCCAGAGGGAAGGAAAAAGAAAACGGGGATTTCCCTCGCAGGATCAAAACAGAAGTCGGGCAATTCGCGGGGTTTAGAGCGAAAGGAGGAATGGGGACCAGTGCCTGTGAGACCCGATTGGAATTCCCTCAGATGCTGGCTCAAGAAATAATATACACAATTTTTTCCGGAAAACAAGAAATACTACCGGATATATCCCTGCCACACCGGATCGGGAATTCGGGAACGACCCAGGTATTTTCGAGGACGGAGGCAGTGGGATTTGGTATCGGATGTGGAAACCGATTTCATGGAAAGAAAAGCGGATATCAAAATGAAGAAGGTCTGGGGATGGCGCTGGAGTTTAAGAGGGCTCATGTGGTTATGGGTCTGTGTCGGTTGGGCGGTCTTCTTGGACATATTTCTCGGCTTCCCCGTCATTACCTTCCTGATGATACTGTTATCGATCCTCCTCCTGATCATATGTCATAAATGGGCATCCCTGTACTGGAAGAACTACAGCTTCGAGCTTCGGGATGACAGGATAATCGTTAAACGCGGTATAATAGGAAAACGAAAGGTAACGATCCCTTACGATCGCATTCAAAACGTCAATGTCGTACAGGGCATACTCGAAAGGTATTTTGTCGTCTCTAACATACAGATCGAAACGGCGGGAGGGTCGAGTTATCGCGGGGGCGGAGGATACGGTGTCACCGGCGCATCCGAAGGTACCATCCAGGGATTATCGGACCCCAAACCGATAGAAAGCGAGATCCTACTCAAGGTGAAGGCATCGAAAACGGGAGCCGGGCCGGGCGCGGTTCATGATATGACCGAGAGCAATACGACCTCTTCGGACATCCGGATGAGATTGAAGGTCCTGGAGATCGAATGCGCGGAATGCGGCAGGGATTTTCTCATGAACGACCGGAAAAGACCATTCGATGTATTCTGTCCCCATTGCGGGGTAAAGGGAGTGATCGAATAAAGGAGGATGAATATTTGGTAACAGGCATAGAATCCGCCTTGCAGGGAGGAAAAGCGGATCCGATAACGAAAAAAGTATGGGGATGGGGGTGGAGCATAGGCTGGCTCATAGTTTTGTGGGTATGCATCGGTTGGATGGCCATAGTTGCCGATATCATGTGGATAGGCGCTCCTCTCGTTACAGCAGGTATGCTTATAATATCGGTTATCGGCATGATCATATGCCATATGTGGGCACCCCTGTACTGGAAAAACTACAGTTTCAGTATTCAGGATGAACGCATTATAATCAAGAGAGGCGTAATAAGCAAACGGAAAGTATCGATCCCCTACGAACGTATTCAAAACGTCAATATCGTGAAGGGAGTTCTGGACCGGATATACAAGGTCTCCAATATACAGATCGAGACCGCAGGCAGTTCCGGCGTTGAAGGTACCTTTCAGGGCATACTGGATCCCGAACCGATCGAGAAGTTCATACTTGAAAAGGTGAAAGCGATAAAGGCCGGCAATGCTCTTGGCGATATGACGACACGGACACAGAGTCCCGGAACACCCTTGAAGGTAAAAATGGTTCTCAAGGCGCTTGAGATCGTTTGTCCCGACTGCTGCAAGGAATTTACGGTCAATGACAAGAGAAGACCATTCCGGATAACTTGCCCTCATTGTGGAGTGAAAGGCGAAATCGAAGAAGAAAAAAGAGTGAGCTTTTCCATCCCGGAAGAAGAGGATATGTCTTCAATTAAAAAGGCGCTTGAAAAAAATCATGACCGATCGCACTCCCGTGAATCCGATCGAAAGATCCCTTCCATCATCGAAGAATACATAGTCCAACTTGATTTGGACGAGGAGATCGCACAGATACTCTATGACGGAGGATACTGGTCCATCGAGGAACTTGAAGAGGCCGCTCCAGGGGATCTGAGGTTATTGGATGGGATATCCCCGACATTGGCCAGAAAGATATGTGAGAAAGTAAAAAAATGAGGGGGGGGAAAGTTCCCCGCAGGATCAGAGCAGAAGCCGGGCCATTCTTGGGATTATGCACAACTAGGTTATAATCCCGAAACTATCAGATCGTAATCCTCGATCATCCAGTCGTCCGATATCCTGTTTGCCCGGTCATGGGTTATGTTCATCTTCGTGGTGTTCAATAACTGTGATTCCACGAGTGCCGCCTGCTGGGATATCTTATCGTCGGTTTCCCCTGACCAGCCCCCGGTGGAGACCTTGAGCTCGATGCTGCCTGGAGGAAGTATAAGATCATATGCTCCGCCCCCAGTGGTATACGTGCTGTCATGAGGTATGCCGTATTCGTCCTGGACCGTCACCCTGACGTTGGGAACCGGCGTTCCGTTCTCATCAAGCACCCGTCCGGATATGGAGGCTCCCTTGAAGTACTCCAGAATGATCGTACCGATGTATGGTGTTTCGAGAAAATGACCGCCCTGGTCATCGAACAATGCCTGTGCATCCTTCAGGTTCATTATCTCATAGTCCTTCGGGAAATTTGGATTCTCCTCCTCCGCCTTTGTAGAATAGTATGTGGTCCTGTAGACCATCTTGAAATGTGTGAGGTTCCATCCGCTCATAACTGGGTAGCGGGGGCGGTCCTCCCGCATTGACGGAGCATCCAGCTCGGAATAACCGAATAAACTCTTGTAGACCATGGAATTGTACAGGGCATCTCCATATGTGATATACTTGCCACGGAGCTCATAGGAAGGATCTTCATCTGCCTTCCTTTCCGCTTCCTCTAACGATATTGAGTAACCATCCGGATCTATCCCCTTAATGGTCCAGTAGTCATCCCTGTCCTTGCCGGCACCCTTTATAGGAGCGTATAATATCCCGGTGTTCATATGGCTATAAGGGTACATCCTGGTATCCGACAATATATACTTCGCCCCGGTCTCATCCATGATATTTTCTGTCTCCTCCGGGGTTCCCACCAGAGCGGTGGATATATCGATAATCACCTCTTCCGGGGCCCAGTCGTGGAGGTCCCATGGATTGGCCACAGCATATATCAAATCCTCGGAAGGGGCAACCGCCAGGGGCTCCCAGTTGGCATAACCTCTTATAGCGTGTCCCCAGTCCCACCAAGCCAGAACCTTGTCCGCGACCTCCGTATTGTTCCTCATCCAATCAAGAGCAGGCATAGAGGGGCCACTGATATTGTGGACACATTCGACCCCGTTGTGAGAATATCTCAAATTCAATTGATCGATGCCCCATTTATCGCCATCACTATAATTCCAACTGTTGGAATTCAATACCTTCCACTGCCATCTCTCCAGCGTGACATTTTTTTCCCCTCCGAGGTATTCGCTGCTGACCATCCGTTTTATCTCATCGCTCGAAAAAGATTTAAGCTTCATCTCATGTACCTTTTTCCCATCCTCGTATCGTATTTCCTTAACGATAAAACCTGCACTGTCCGAATAGTAATACCTGCTTGCTATGCTATCGTCTTTAGTATTCGTCTTTGTTATCTCGAAGCTGTCGAAATCTCCGGCCGGAACCCGTATGTTTAGACGGTCGTTGA
>CAYRFL010000168.1:0-6539 GCA_964423515.1 uncultured archaeon | reverse complement strand
TGACTCGATAGATAATATGACCTTCACGGTCTTTGTCAACGATACCTAGGGGAATTCGATCGTCAGTCCCCAAAAGAACCTGACCGTCACGGACGACGACGTTCCCGTATCCGTTGCAGGCGGGAACATGGTTGTCACACCCAACGGAACGGTGGTCTTCGACGGGCGGAACTCATCGGACAACCTCGATATCGACAATTACACGTGGTCTATCGATCTCGGGAACGAGACAGTGATCCTCTACGGCGCCACACCCGAATACGTTTTCGAGGAGCCGGGGAATTACACCGTCACCCTCACCGTGACCGACATCCTCGGCAACGAGGCCAACGATACCATCAACGTCACAGTGCTGGCAGAGGATGTCCCACCGATCGGGGAACCGAAGGTGGAAGCCAAGCTAGTCTTTACAGAGCCGAAAGACGAGGGCGAAGTCAAGGGCACGGTCACTATAAAGATAGAGGTCGTAAAAGGATACAGGGACGACGAGTACGTGGATATCGTCCTCGTGAAACTGTTCACGGGAACGGGGAATAACAGCAAAGAACTGGCGTCTATCTCAGATTACACCGAAAATTCGACCCACCGATGGTTCAAATACAAATGGGATACGAAAAACCAGAGTAACAGGGACATCAACCTCACGGCGGAAGGGTACAGTCAGGAAACTATCAATGGCTCCAACGCCAGCTCGGGATCGAACGGGACCACCTACCAAAAAGAGCTCTCAGCCAGCATTAAAGTAACTGTAAAGAACGAAAAGGAAGAAGAGGATGAGGTTACCGCCGCGGGTGCAGTCGCAGCCACCGTCGTGGGCACAGCCGTCGCCCTGGGAGCGGCCACCGCCACCACCACCATGGCCGCCGGCGCCGGGGCTGCGGGAGGCTCGTCGCTTCTGGCCAAGATCCTGGCATTCGCCGACAATTTCAAGGACGCGGCCATGGGAAGGGTGGAGCGGGAGTTCGAGAAGAGGACCGCCAAGGATGCGGACGATCTGGCGGTCGTACCGGTGACGAGTATCAAACGGCAGATACTTTTCTATGCCATCGCTATCATAGGACTGCTGCTGCCGCTGACCTATTTCAAGGCGGGCGGCGGGCTGCCCATGACCTGGACATCCCTTGTCGGCGGTAACAAATCGTTCTCCATAGATGCTTTCGTTCATGCGCTGCCGTATGTTTTCTTCACGGCATGCATCATCATCATCGTTCAGTCCCTGGCGGAGATATATGCCGTCAGGCTGCAGGGCCAGTGGACCGAGTTCAAGCTGTGGGGCGCCGGCTTCTTCTCCATTTACCTATCGTCGCTGGTGTTCCTCATGCCCTTCGGCATGACCGGAAGGACGGACGAGGCATTCTGGGCGAAGCTCAAGCCGAGGAAGGGGGGTTTCGTGGGCATGGCAAAGGCTTTCGTGATACTTTCGCTGGTATTCCCGTTCATGATCATGCTCGGCACGGGGCTCAAGATATCCGGTGAAGCGGGGGTGCTGGTATGCCTGATGACCTTGTTTTACGGCATGCTGCCCTTCGGAGAGACGCCCGGCAGATACATATTCAAGTGGAAAAAGGCGGTCTGGCTGGGTATGTTCATTATCGCCATCGCCCTCTTCTATGGATGGTTGATGAAGTTCATCCCCCACCAGATCTACTATCTCTTCGGGATCATGGGATTGGTGGTGACGATCCTCATATACCATCAGCTTCGAAGGGACCGTGTTCCCATACTGTCCGCCGCGAAGATAGAGAAACGCCGCAAGAGGCGGGAGGCGGAGCTGGCCAGGGAGCTTCGCGAGTTCGAGGAGGATGACGAAGATACAGGAGAGGCTCCGAAGGTGGAATCGAAGAAGATCAGAGCGGGGGACGGGGACCGTGACGCGGTGGATGGGGGCGAGGGTAAGAAGAAGGATGAGGCGAAGGGTGAAGGGAAGGAAACGGGGGAGCCTGCACCACCCGGTGACGATACGGATGCTGCGGGTCCACCGGAACCCGGTGATCCAGAGGAGCTTGCGGGACCGGAATCGATCCCTGCCCTTCCCGAGGGGACGGGAGGGGACACCACTGTCGATGATGAACTGGACGGCATCTTCGAGGAGCCCCCGGCTCCCGCGCCTCCGGGCGACGCTGTACCTGCGGAGGAGGGGGCTCAGCCTTTCGGCTCCATCGATGACATTGAGGAAGTACAGCCTTTCGGCTCTATCGACGATGATGAAGCGCCAGAGGACGGGGCGGAGGATGCGCAGGGATCGGAGGTTGTTTCGGGCGATGTATCAGGGACCGGGCCAGAGGACGATGCACATGGACCGGAGATTGTGTCGGACGATGCACCTGGGATCGGGACGGGGGACGAGTTCAACATCGGCCTGGATGATGCGAGCACGAAAGAGGAGGCCGCCAATGATCCGGGCAAGGTCGAGGGGACCGTGGAGGTTACGGATACGGGAGAAGCTGCCGGGGTTGATCCGGGCACGGATGAGGGGATCGAGGATGATCTCGACCTCGACGACATCGGCCTGCCGGAAGAAGATGAAACTCTTCCGGCACCACCGCCGGATATGTGATCCTCTTTCATGTAGAGTCGTCAGAGAAGGGGCAGGTGCGGTCGTTCCCGGGAGAAGAGTCCTTCGATGAACAGGGCCGGGGAAAACTCATTTCTATTGATTCCGTCAGGCCTAGGTCGATAATGGAATGAAGCGGTTTCGGTACCCGGCGGGATCCTTTTACCACTTGGCATATTGTCGCGGTTATCTATTTAATGCACGATGGCCATGGATGAAATGAAATCATCTCTCGTAGAAGCCCGGAATGTATTGCGTTATCCGATGATAATGTGATCGGGTATCGGCGGGATGTGCTCATACACATGCGGTGAGAGAAATGAAACGAATCCTTGGAGTGTTAATTCTATTCTTGGTGCTGATCCAATGCTTCTCGACACTCGTCCACGAGGCGGCCGTCGAGCATGGCGGAAGCAGTGATATTGAGATCGAGAAGGGCAGGAACGGGCAGAACATCTGGATAGTGGACGATGACGGTGGTGGGGGGGAAATACCATCCATCGATCAAGCGATCGGGATGGCAAATCCGGGGGATATCATCCTTGTCAAGGATGGCTATTATCCCGATCAGCTTTACATCGACATGCCCCTTGCCATAATCGGTAACGGCACAATGAACTCCATCATCGATGCAGAGCAAGACGGAGATGGAATTATCATCGAATCGGATCACGTGTTCATCTCGGGATTCACGGTCGTCAACGCGGTGGATGCGGAATCTCCGGGCGGGGCAATAACCCTTTTCGGGGCGAACAACTGCATTATCGAGAACATCTCCGCACACATGAGCATGGTGGGTTTCGTGATGATGTCTTCCACCAATAATACCATTAGAAATTGCACGTTCGATACCCTTTTTCATGGGGTTGGGGTGGATGGCTCTTACAACAACACCTTCGAGAACTGCACGATCGTGAACACATTAGGCTGGGGTGCCATAGTCGTCGACTCCGAGGAGATCGCACTCGTCAACAGTACTATCGACAATAGCACGGGCGACGGGATATTTCTCCAGGACTCGCACAACTGCACTCTGGAGAACAACATATGCACCAACAGCACCGAGGGAATGGGCATCAACCTATCCATCTCATCAAACAATACCATCACGGGAAATACCGTCAGGAACGATATCTGCGGACTCAATCTCGAGGGGGATTGCAGGAACAATACGATAAACGGTAATGAGATAATCACAACGGAGAACGATTCGATCCCCATCAATCTCCACTACGGAACCCCGGATAATCGAATCATCGAGAACACACTGGAGGCCAACGGGGAAAATGTGACGTTCATATACCTGGAGGAAGATTCGAACGGCACCCTGGTGGAGGGCAATCGGGTCTTTGCTCCCGGAAACAATGCCCAGGGGATATACATATACAACAGCACGGACTGTGCCGTGGTCAACAATACCATCAACATCACCGGAAACGGGAGCATCGGGATAAATATCGACAGCGGCTCGGAGAATACTACCCTCCGGGGTAACGTTGTGACGGCCGCCTGCAGTCACGTGGACGCCATATATCTGTACGGGGCAGAGAACAACACGATAGTGGACAACGTGGTCAATTCCTCGGCGGGATCGGGACGGGGCGTAGTTCTGGAAGCTGTAACCGGAACAGAGCTTACCGGAAACGACGTGAGCATCAGCGGCGAGGGCAGCGAGGGAGTCGTACTGATGGATTCTCCCTTCGTGAACGTTACCGGAGGGCGAATAACGGTAGGAGGCTACGAATCCAACGGCATCTCCATAACCGGTGAATCCAATGGCCCGAACGTATCGGGAGTGACCGTCATCACTTCGGGCGAGTCAGGCCGGGGAATTTGGATATGGGAAACGCCTTACACCGTCATTACCGGAAACACCATCGAATCCACGGAGAGCAACAACTGCGGGGTATTCATAGAGGGCGGCAATTCGACCACCGTGACCGGAAACACCGTCAACGTGACCGGAGAGGGAAGCTACGGGGTGGAGAATTACGATAACCACAGGAGCAATGTGACGGAGAACGTGCTTGCAGTGACGGGTAATGGTAGCAATGGAATAGTGGTGAGCTACGCCGAAGAAAGCCGGGTGGAGCTGAACAGCATAACAACCGGGAGCAACTGCACCGCCATCGAGCTGAAGGAATCCACGAATATCGGCGTCCTTGATAACGAATTGGTAGGTACGGGAATCAATATCGGGGGTATATACATCGTGGAAGGCTCCGACCGGATCACCCTCCGGCGGAACAACATTACCAGTGACGGAGCGGATGGTCGCTCGATCTGGCTGTGGGACGTGTCGTCGAACGTCATTTCCGGGAACATCGTGAACCAGCATGGGGATTCGGGAACGGGTATATTCCTGGAACTTGCCGGTGAGAACGAGGTCACGGATAACACGATGGACCTGAAGGGGCGCGGGGTTCTGGGCATATGGAATTACGAGAACTCCGCCAACAATATCTCTGCAAATGTCTTCACTTCGGAATCGGAGGAAGGCTACTGCCTCTATCTGGATTGCGTGGTGGATACCATCGTTACGGACAATACGATAACTGATTCCGGGGCCAACAGTACGGGTATCACCCTTTTCAACAGCACGGGAACCGATCTATCGTATAATACAGTAACAATGAACGGCCCCGGTACCGTTGGGATCGGTCTTACCGGAAATTCAAGGGACAATACAATATCCGAAAATATCGTAACATGTTCTCTACAGGGAGGGCGTCAGGACGAAGATGGGGGACGGGCCCTGTGGTTATGGGGGGCCCCGTCCAATTCCATTACGAACAACGAACTGAATACCACGGGTGAAGGCGGATTGGGCGTGTTCCTGGAGGGTTCGGATGAAAATACCATGACGGGAAACGAGATACGGACCGATGGAAATTCAGGGAACGGGATATGGCTGTACGGGTCCAACGACAGCCGCCTCGATATGAACGACGTGACCTTTCATGGATCCGACGGGCAGGCTTTCCTCATCGACGGCTCCTCGGGCAATGAGATCAGCAACTCCACGACCGCGGCATCTGGCCGGAACGCCCATGCTTTCTCGCTCTGGGAATCCGTTGACAACGAAATGATCGACAATAACATGACGGCTTCTGGACCTGACGGATGCGGTGCGCGGCTCGAGAGCTCCGAAGCGAACACCCTGATGGACAACCGTATCACAACACACGGCAGTCGGGGATTCGGCATTCATTTCCTGTATTCGGACCACAACGGCGCCTGGTCCAATATCGTGAGCACATCGGATTTCGAAAGCTTCGGAGTACTGGTCGAGAGGTCACAGGGGGGGAACGTGGAGTACAATACGATCACCACCACGGGAGAAGGAGGCGATGGGATATACCTCGACTATTCATCGGGCGTAGTGGTATCCGGTAACGACATCAATGCATCAGGAGTCGGAATATCTTCCGACACATGTTCCGATATGACCCTCACTTCGAATACGATCGCATCGAATATCGGTATCGGGATCCTGCTGGGGGATTCCACGGGTTTTACGCTCTCCGGCAACGAGCTGGACGACTGTGGGCTCGAGATAACGGGGGAAAACATGTCCCACTGGTCGAGCCACAATATCGACCAGACGAACTCGGTGGACGGGGGGGCTCTGGGTTACTATGCCAATGCATCGGACATCACGGTGGTAGCGGGCGCTTCCCAGGTTATCCTCGTGAACTGTCAGAGAATGGTGGTCACAGGTCAGGAGATAAGCGGAGGGATCACCGGCATCACCTTGCAGTTCACCAGCGATTCCATAGTGACCGACAACACGTTCTCCGATAACATCAACGGAATTCTCCTTGTAAATTCCGACGGGAATACTATCGCAAACAATATCTGTAATTCGAACGATGAGAACGGTATCATGGTCATGGACTCATCCGATAATCACCTGAGAGATAACGACTGCCGTTTCAACAAGAACGGGATATTCATCCTCGAGGGGGAAGGAGGCGAGATAAAC
>CAYRFL010000167.1:0-6683 GCA_964423515.1 uncultured archaeon | reverse complement strand
TAGAATGCCAGCTCAATAATGTCTTTGTCAGGGAGGTAAATTAGTGAACTACTGGCCCTCGTTGTTGGGTGTTCTTATATTATATGTGCATTTTTTGTAAAAGAGAGTCTATCTGCCTTTAGTGCCGGGCTTGGTAAAATAACCTCAAAACGTCCGATACTAGTTCTCCCCTCCCTCACCTCTCCAGTTCCACTCCCACCGGATACTTCTTTTCATTGAGAACGATTTTTTCTCGCACTATCTCCGATATGTCCAGCTCCAGCGAATTGGCCAGCGATATGCAGTATATTATTACGTCGGCAAGTTCTTCCCGTACCCCCGGAAGGAAGTCCGGACGGGCGAGCAGTTCCTCCCTGTCGTGGCCCCTCCACTGCATATGTTCCAGCAGCTCCGCCGCCTCTATGGAGATGGACAGGGCGAGGTCCTTGGGATTGTGGTAGGGCTCCCAGTTCCTCTCCGATATGAACTCCGCCACGAGCTCCCTGAGTTCGGCTATCCGCGTGCGTTCGTCCCCTCTCTTCGCATTCCCGCCCTTTCTGAGGGCTCCGTCCCCGCTCCCGCGATCCGTTCTTCCATCCTCCGTCATGGCAACAGTCTCCAAGCACCTTAATGACTAATTGAGACCTTGAACAAATACCTTTCGAAAGGTTTTTCTATTATCGCACGGATATGGTTTTACGTGACCGCCACACCGCATCCAGCGAGCTCTCGAAGGGTTATTCTGATCCTGTGTTCACTCCTCGTCGTAAGCCTGGCATCCGTCCTTCCGGGCTGTCTCGAGCACACGGGTTACGCGGAGCGGGACTCCAAACCCGGGGGTCGGAGCTATGACATTCTCAATCCTTCCAATCACCCTCGGTTCTGGCTGGAGGTGGACTGGATGATGGGGGCCGAGCCCGATTATACCGCCGACGACCAGCACGAGCCGCTGGATTCCATCATCGACATCGTCTATGATTATTCACCCCGAAATGATGTTGAGACCCTGAAGACTAACAGCAGATTGGCCCTGGCCCACCATAAATCGAAGCATTCGCTTGCTGATATCAGGGAGTACGAGGAACTGCATCGGGACATCGAGATCACCATGGAGGTCTTCTCCCTGTACGTTCTCTATATCAACGGCAGCTACAAGGGGGGGGACTCTGCGTACCCCACGCTGGGAATTGCCTTCTCGGCCACCTCCATAGTTGTGTTCAAGGAGGAGATCGACCGGCTGGAACCACCCCTGCTCGATGGAAAGAGGAACGAGAAGAACCGGGACATCGAGAGGGCGGTGATAATGCACGAGATGGGCCACCTGTTGGGAGTCCCTCACATCGATAACAAGGCATGCGTCATGCATCCGGACATGAACACGACCCGGTTCTACGAGGAGGTCTCCGAGAACGTTCCCCGGGATTTCTGCGCCGAATCCGAGGGCCACATAATGAACGCCCTGATGGGTATCGACGAGACGGAGCTGGACCGGACCGTGGAGAAAAATGTGGATACGGTACAGCTCAAGGTGGTGTTCGACGAGAGATGTAAACTGGGATCCGACGACTGCTGGGTGAAGGCGGAATACTGGTACGAGGGACAGGACCCGGAGGAGATCGAGCTGGAAGGAACGGGCAAGACCTATAGGGCGACACTGGCCCCCTACACGGCAGGCACAACGCTTCACTACAGGATCATGACCCGTGATCAGACCGAATACGAGCAATCCGGTTCCGTAATTACCGAGAACACCGACCTGATCAAGCAGCGAAAGAACGGTACGGAAACACCGTTCCCGGGCATGATGAGCGTATCCTTCGTTCTGATAGTTGTATTTCTATTTCACGTGATAAAGCGGAATCGGATGGAGCGTCAAGACAGGTGATGGGAAATGCAACGGGACTGCCATTTCTCCCAGCCATGGCGATGCCTTTCTCGAATGTATCGCATTCCAGGATATCCGTTCCTCTTGGTGATCATCGCATTTTTTCTGATCCGCCCAATTACCGCTTCGGTTCATTTTTCCGCCACTGTGCCCGTGGAAATAAACCAACGGGTCTCTTCCCGGGATGTCCGGCTGTGGTTCGACGGAGCGATCAACAAGACGCTGCGCAATGATGCGCCACTCCCGGAGACCTGCGTATGGAACGCTGCCGAGAACCGGGTCCGTCTCAGTGGTGCAAGGGGCGAGTACGAATGTTTCCAGGCGGTAATAAGCTCCCCGGAAGGCGTGAGCATCGATCTCGCCATGGAAGAGTTGCTGGGTCCGAATGATTGCATGATCGGCCGCGAGAACATCGAGATCTACGAGGCCAGGTATGCGGGCGATACCGATTGGCCGGATCCGCTGGTGCCCTTCAATTCCTCGGTATGGGTCGGGGCCGACGAGAACGTGCCCATATACGTGAGCGTTCGCATTCCCCACGAGGCCGGGTCGGGCGTTTATTCCGGGAACTTCACCCTATATCCGGGGACCTCCGGGGAGCAGCGTGTTCCGGTCTCGCTCACGGTCTGGGACTTCTCGCTTCCCGAAAAGCCAGCCCTCAGGACCTGGTTCGACGAGAGCCATTCCTCCTATCACACCGCATACGGTCTGACCCACAGGTCACAGGAGCACATCGACCTGATGAAGAACGTCTGGAACCAGTTCAAGAAGTTCAAGATAACTCCTGGCAACTGCGTGCTGGGCTGGCCGGACAGGGATGACGTGACCATGGCCGGGGGCGTAACGACCGTGGACTTCAACTCGTCGGACCCCATGCTCCGTTATTACATGGAGGAGATGAAGTTCGACAGCTTCCGCTTCCCCCTTTCGGGATACCTGCCGAGAAGGGTGGACCGCGAGCCCGGAACCGGACACCCGGACGAGATGTACTACTGGAACGAACCGCCCTATGATATCAATCCGAACTACGAAGATCATATCGGTCAGTACGTGAAGCAGGTCGCGGATCACTACAGGGAGAACGGGTGGCTGGACAATGCCTACACCTATGTCACGGACGAGCCTATAGCCTTCAACGACGAGGTAACGTCGCTCTGGCAGCATCCGCCCTTTGAGGTAGTGAGGAAATATTACGATTTCACCCACCGATACGCACCCGAGCTGAAGTACATCAATACCGTTCAGATAGTACCCGATCTTCATGACCATACGGAGGTCTGGGCCGTCCCGGGGAGTTATTATCACGAGCTCGATTCCATGGAGCGAAGGGAGGCGGGGCAGGAGGTGTGGTGGTACAACACGGATGCGGGCATAGCGAGCGCTGGCACCAGGGGCAGAGCGCTCTACTGGGATACCTTCGCAAGGGGTGTGGACGCAGCGCTGTACTGGGGGGTGAACTACTGGGGCTATTACACTGTGGACGGCGATCCGTGGCAGGGATCCACGGTGAACGGGAACGGTTACCTTTTCTATCCCGGAACTGCCGTGGGGATAACCGATGACGTGATACCCTCAGTAAGGCTGATCCTGGCAAGGGACGGTATCGAGGATTATGATTATCTGCAGCTCTACGCAGATCGGAGGGGAACGGAGGCGGCCCGGGCCCTTGCGAAATCGGTGGCCGTTGGCTCATGCTTCGCAGGTGGCAGTTATTCTCCTATCGAGTCGGAGCTTGTATACGAACTCAGGGAATTCGTGGCGGCGGAGATAACCGGCGGGGAGCCGCCGGTGAACACGGTGTGGATGAATGACACATTCACGGATGCCAATCCCCGTAATTACACCTGTGAAGGCATGGTGCACGATCCAGTCTGGGAAGGATGCTGGAAGCTGGCGGATGCCCACGAGCCCGCGCTGCTGGACGGATGCGAGGTCCTTGGAGGATGGCACTCCAATGATCAGGAGACCATGCACAGCCAGCTGTCCATAGACCAGACCCGGTCCACCCAGGGGGCGGGAAGCCTCGAGATAGAATGGTGGAGGGACGACGACCCGGATATAGTGGGCGGATACGGGGATTACGACCGCAACATGCGCAACGGCCGGGTGATAACGTCGAACCTTGCCTTCGACGACTGGTCCACCTACGATCTGCTCGAGATGGATATCCGGACGGATCGCGTCCAACCGGGCATGGTCCATATGCTCATCGGCGACGCGCAGGGAACGGTTGTGTACTCGGACATGCACAGGTACCTGGGGTATTCGGCCTCCCTGGACGGATGGAGGCATGCGGTCATGGACATTTCCGGCTCTCCGAGGAGCGAGGTCGGCTATATCGAGCCGGTACTGCACAACATCCACCTCGAGGAACCCTTCGTGCGGCACTCCGTGTGGCTGGACAACATTACACTTAAGAAGAGCGGCTACAGGACGTCTGGCACGCTCACTTCGGGTGTATGGGACCTGGGGGAGTCCATGATGTGGGGCGAACTGCGCTTCATCAGTCAGTTCTCTCTGCCGGATGTAACCTCGTTGCTCTTCCAGACACGGAGCAGCAATGACAACGATTCGTGGTCGCCGTGGACGAACACATCCGGTACGAGCAGATTCATGGAGACGATCAACTCCCCCTCGGGGCGATTCCTAGAGTGGCGCGCCATCCTGACCTCGGACGGCGCCCATACGCCGGTGCTCAGCGAGGTGGCCTTCTCGGGCATACCCATAAGGGAGGCGGATCTCTCGCTCCGGATGATCGAGACCAGCAGGGATGTCCCGGATGAGGGCGAGACGTTCCTGGTGAACATCACGGTGGAGAATCCTTCACCTGCCCGGTTCGACGACATCATCGTATCCCTTCTGGACGGCGATGCCCACAACGGCACGCTTATCGATCGGAGAGAACTGGTCCTCGCCCCTCACTCCATGGGGATGATGAGCATCCAATGCGTCCTTCCGGCGGGTGAGCATATCCTCTCGGCGGTCCTAATCGCTCCGTCATATCTGGTGGATACCGACCCATCCAACAACGTTATTAGCAGTACCGTGACCGTGAACGGTCTTCCCAGCCCGATAATACAGAGCAACGCCTCCGGAGGCAGGCTGGAAACGATGAGGTTCGACGGCACAACATCCATGGATGACGGGGAGGTGGTCGGGTACAAATGGGATTTCGGTGACGGTCACGTCTCCTCAGGTCCGGTGGTAGACCATGTGTTCGGCGCCCCGGGGGATTATAATGTGAGTCTCACCGTAACGGACGACCGGGATGCCGAGAACCGCACCAGCGTCACCGTGACGATACGGAACAGGCCACCGACACCTTCATTCGATCAATTTCCGGAAGGGGGTAACGTTACCACGACCTTCGAGTTCGTCTCCGATATTGCAGACCCCGACGAGCTGGTACGCAATATCACGTGGGAACTTGGAGATGGTACGAATGGATACGGGGAGAGAGCGTGTCATACCTATGATGATGACGGAGCCTACAACGTCTCGCTCCGCGTTACATACGAGGATTTCGGCCCGCAGAAGTTATTCCACAATCGCACCATAACGGTGTCCAACCTGCTTCCCGTACCGGTGATAAACATAACGACCGACCGCGTGGAAAAGGGTCAGTATGTCGGATTCGACGCATCAGGGACCACGGACCCGGATGATCCCTTCGATGAGCTGCATTTCTCGTGGGATTTCGGCGACGGTACCGGCGGGATCGGTCCCCAACGGCCCCATCTGTACGGGGAGCCGGGGACATACCGGGTACTGTTAAAGGTTACGGACGATGACGGTGATGAGGGCAGGGCCATGGTAAGCGTCACCATGTTCAACCTTCCACCCCTGGCGGAGATCGAGGGGCCCGCGGAGGTGGAGAGGAACACCCTCGTTACCTTCAGCGCCGCTGAGAGCACGGACCCCGACGGCGTAATAACAGGATACCGGTGGAGCCTGGACGGCAGGGAATATGCGGTTTCGGAATCCCTGTCGAAGTTTTTCGAGGCACCGGGTATCTACGAGATCACGCTTACAGTCTTCGATGAGAACGGGGATAACGGCACGGACCGCATGACCCTGACGGTGCTGGATGACACGACGGGAGCGAAGGACCGGGATGGCCGCAGCGGCCTGGATTGGAACATGTTGGCGGTCATTGCGATAATTGTCGTGCTTCTGCTCGTTGTGATCGTTTTCCTCTTCCGGCGGCGCAGGAGGACCAGGGTTACGGGAATCTCCGAGATCGGCGGGAAGGATATGCGATCCCCTGAAGAACGGATCGAGACCCGGGAGAGCTGGGGTGAACTAGTGGCCGGGCGTTGGGAAGGAAGGGCGAAGGGAAGCGATGAGAAAGCGATTGGGTATGGAGACGGGAAGGAGGGGCGGATGGATGAGGCCGGAGAGACAGGGCCGCAACCTTATATGTCGGAGGAGGAAGGTGGGACGGCTGCGAAAGGTACAGGGCTAACGCGAAGAATGGAGCGCAGGAGAAGGGCACAACGACGACAGACCCTCCTCGAGCTGAGGGAGATGAGGGGTCGGAGAAGAAAGGCAAGAACTGCGGTGGAGCGGCGAGAACACCCGAAGGAGACCATCGAAGAGGGCAGGAAGGAGGAGGTAGAGGAAGGAGATTGGAAAAGCGAAGGAGGCAGGGGAAGTGAAGGAGACAGAGAAAGCGAAGAAGACCGGGAAAGTGAAGGAGATGGGGAATGTGAAGGAGATGGGGAAGGTGAAGGAGATGAGGAAGGAGAAGTTGATGAGGAGCGTGATGGAGATGCTAACGGTGAAGGGAATGGTTACGCGGAGGGGACGGGTTACCATG
>CAYRFL010000166.1:0-6913 GCA_964423515.1 uncultured archaeon | reverse complement strand
CTATCTATATTTCGACGTTTATTATGACAAGGACACTCCCACTTCGACCTCCAACGACGATCCCGATGACAACGCGCCAGACAACACCCTACCGGACAATGATCCGCCCGTCGATCAGAATGACGATTGGCTGAGATCCTATTCACCCAAGTACGAGGTCGGTTCCGGTGATGATGACTGGTGGGTCAATTACCCGGTGCAACACCCCGAAGACGGAGCAAGCGTTGACCATCCGCAATGGGTCTTGGATGAAATTAACGAAAAACCCGTGATCATAGTGGTCCACAGTCAATGTGCTGGGTGCGCCCAGCAGGCCCGAGAGGTTCCCGAAGTTGCAAATTATTATAAGAAGGATATAGAACTTTTCGATATCGACATATATGACAATGAGGGGAATTACGAGATTGCTACGGAGATTTACAACATTTACGATCCGACCGAAGACTCATCAACCATTCCAATAACGGTATTGGTAACCAAAATGCATAATGATAATGGAAATGATGTCATCATATGGCACGGCACGGAAGGAAACACTGGTAAAGAGTGGATCGACAGTCATGTTCGGGATTCAATATATTACTATCGAGAAATGGAATAAGATAATATGATAAAGGAGCATCTGAAATATTTGATAATCGGCGTCGTACTCCTCCTCGCAATCATAAGTACAATAATTCTGTACGCTTTCACATCCGATTACTCCTCCGAATTCTCCACCGCGCCGGATTTTAAAGCGGAGGATGTGGATGGCATCAGTTTCTCAATGAAAGATTTCGAAGGTGAAGTCGTCATCCTACATATAACGAATATCGAGAAGCCATTATGTATTGAATGCGAGAAAGAGCTAAGGGCCCAGACCAAAGAACTGGTCGAACTGAAGGAGAAGAGAAACGATACGGTCATAATTACGATCAATATGAGAAAAAATCCGTATTCCGACGACGGAAGATCACTGTCGGAGAAGTGGTGGGACGTCAATATTACCTGGCACTGGACCGAAGATTTCGATCCATACCCGATCGCGGGCAAATATATTGATTACTGGAATGTCAAGGGAGGGACGGTAAATCCCACCATCATCTTGATCGACAAGGAGATGCAGATCGTGGGTGTCTACCACGTCTACCAGATGGGAAAAGGAGAGATCGATGGTATTCAGGATGCTGAAGAATTGGAAAATAAGATTGACAAATGTAATCGAGGCGAGTGGGAAGACTTCGAAGGAGAAGTGTCAAAACACAGCATATCCTTTATCGGGATGTTCGGGCTGGGTATCATCACCTCCCTGTCACCCTGTTCCATAGCGCTTTTGGTCGCCATGTTGTCGTACGTATTGAGTTCGAGACGAACAAGCATCACGGAAAGCGGGAAAGAAAAGCATGGACGAGACGGCTTTGTGATAGGAATCGGATTCACGTTGGGGATGGCATTCGTCTTTTTCATGATCGGCCTGTTCATCTCATCGGTGGGCGATCTCGTCCGAGCCTCGTCACTATTCTACCTATTGGCGGGGATCCTGATGATCCTGCTCGGTTTTAATAATCTTAAATCACTCGGTGAGATATTTTCCCCCGTGTTCTCCAGACTTTCCTTTGGATCACGGAGCAAGAAGTCGGATGGGTCTGGATTGAATCGAAGTACAAAGGAAAGAATGATTGATTTTTCAACGAGACTCTTTCGGTATTCAACATTTCTCGGTGGTTTCATACTCGGCATCTTCTTTGCCCTGGCCTGGGCTCCGTGCGCCGTGTCACTGGTCTTTCCCGTGATAATCTGGATGTTATCCCAGGAAATATCTCTCATAGTCGGTGCCTTGATGCTGTTCGTGTTCGGACTGGGACACGGCGTGCCCATCATACCGTTGGCCACGTTCGGCAATTCTATACGAGGCAAGATAGGAGGGAAATACCTGGTAGTGGGAAAATGGACCACGAGAATATTTGGTATCATAGTAATTATATTTGGATTGATATTTATCTTGAGATATTGTGGCTATAAGCTATGGTGATTTTCGCCTATATAACGATTCGTAAGGCATAATAGATAAATTCTAAAGGGGTATGTGTAAGCGGCCAGCGAGACGAGGAGCGCCCCAGCAGCCGGACCCTGAGAGAAGCGGGAGGGCATGAACAGCTTCACCGACGAACTCGTGGATCGGGAGGTGGGAACGAGGATGATGGGATTCGGGGAGTGCCAGCCACCGGTAGGGGGCGTAACGGTGAAGGCAGACGGGCACGAAGTCCAAAGAGCGAGGTCACAGAGCCCGAGGTGGGTATTCTACTTGCGGATCATCTGTGGACTCGGCCACCAGTGAAGACCGTATCGGCGATATCTAAGCAGGATCTCCCCGTAGTTCAACGGACGATGGTTAGGGCCCCACATCACATGGAGGGACGTAAGGACGAAACGCTGGCGCTTCCGCCGAAGAGCAAGTTCGCGGAGGATGAGGTTGTTCTTGTCCAAGTGCCGGATGGGGAATGATTATTTTTTGGAAAATAATTCCAAAAGCGCGTTTTCAGGTTTTTAATCTGAGTCCCCGTTATCTTGAATAACCCACATACAAGGGAGCGAATATCTCTCAATAAGGTCGAGGGGAGCATCCAATAAAAGAAAAAATGGTTGTATACTCCCAGTCAGATAATAACAATTCCTCAATTCCTCAGCGCAATTACATCGGGGAATGCAGGAACATTTTTTTCAAACATCGGTATTCAAGGAATCATATCGTTCATTGATAAATATTATCTGAATTAATTGGGTTTATTATAATGCATACGATTTTTAAGATTATAGGGATAATGCTCAATAACATAATCGATTATAAACATTATTGAACCAATTATTATTATTTCAAAACCTTCAAATATGTGTACCTTCTGTAAGAAAAAAGTACTGAGAATAATACTTGTAATTAACTTAATTATCCAAATTTTCCTCGATCGATTTCTACGAATCTCGTCACTTGATTGGAGAAAGAATAATTTTCTGACTGTCCTATCCAAATACTGCAATAAATAAAAAGAGAGAAAGGTAAGAATTATGATATTTCCTACATTAAAACAAGGAATATAATGTCCAACGAGATTTTGAAACATGTCCCAACCAAGGCCAATGAAGAAAATGACAAAAAATACACTTGCTTTTTTTGAAATTCTGATATTAAATGTATTGTGCCGATGAATCGCAATTAAAATACAGAAAGGACGTATTATCATCCAACCGATAGCTCCTAACCAATCGATGCCGACAAAATTATATTTTACTCGAAGAATACCGATAATAAATGCAATTATTAAAGTAAGATAAATACCCCAACTTGTCTTTGGTTCATCATTCGATATTGCTTTTGCAAGCATTCTATATAGAATATAAAGTAATACAATAAACGAAACTAAAACCATAAATATTAAATTCCAGATCTGAATAGTAGTAATCCCTTGAGAATATTTACACAAGTCAGTGATTCTTTGACAAAAGTCAATCATTGGAGAGAATAGAATTCCAAGAACAATTAAATTTAAACCTTTATAATATTAAATATTTATGATGGGATTTTGTTGTATTTTAATCATATCATGTATATGATGCCAAGTAAATATCGTGAACAAATATATTGTATAGTAGAAAAAAATATAGTTGTGGTCAATTTCCTTTTCAAGATAATACTCCTTAAAAATAGATAGAGCAAGAATTATTATTAATAAAAAGATAAAGAAAAAACCAAATATTCGAACATTCCTATTGTTGTTTCGAGATTTGCGATACAACGATGAATATACAGAAATATATAAAAATAATATGAAAGCTACCACAAACGAGATATTATCTCTCATATTTGTAGAAAACGCCCTCAAGCTTGGTGTATCGCTGATTTGTATAGAACTTTCGAAGGATATTTGAAGGCCATTTAAGAAAAATAGTATCCCACCAACTAACAATAATAAAAACCTGATACTCTCATTAGTATTGTCAACATAGGTATTATGTCTCGCTTTTTCATACGCATAACATAATAGCACAATTCCAAGGATAATATTCCCAAATGAATACAGAAAAAAGAAAAATGATTCTGACATACTATTATCGGTTCTTAAAATGGTTCCAACTGGATGCTCAATTTCCCATATGTTCGAATATCTTGTCTGGTTAATATATTCAATGATCATGATTAATATTAAAAAACATAAAACGGTTATGTAACAAATCTTGAATATTACTTTTCTTCTCATATTATCACCAATAAAGATGAGAATATTTGACATTAGAGTTGATTTCGGATGCTTTATTGATGCCAAACTCAAGAATAATAATTTACATGCTGCTATTTAAATCTTATTTTTTAAAAATGCAATAATCCTAAAACGTTATTTGACATAGGTGAATTTTTCCGGATTAGTTCCCCCAGACCGGGGGGGAGGGAGCTCCCAGCGAGGTGGGGGGAAGCGCTCCACGTACCCCAAAAATTCTTTCGAAAACCGGCGTCGGCCATCGAAAGAATTTTCGAAATCCGGAGGGAAGAAAAGGAAGCGGGGGATGTCCCCCGCAAGATTACGCATGGGCCCCCGCTCCGGAGCCCTCTCCGCCTTCCAGAACCTCGCCGGCGTCCTTTTCCTCGATGTGTTCCGCCAGGATAAACTCGGCCTTCTCGCCGGCTGCGCCCACGCTCCCGAAGATATAGAGCGGGTTTATCTTCCGGCCCCGCCAGCCGACGATATATATCTCATGGTCGTAAATATACCTATGAGTCAATATATAGTATGAATGCATTTAAATAGTAGTATGTACATAGCTATATCAAAGAATAATTGGAGATGAACTCGATGGATAATGAGCCGATATTAAAATGGGAGACGGAATACAAAAAGGGCTTTTCCAAACCTTTAATTCTAATTACGCTCGCAGGTGGAGAGAATTATGCATATGCCCTTACGAAGCGAATAAATATAGTTACGCGAGGTCATATCAGCATTTCCACGTCGAATATCTATCCGATCCTGAAAAGTCTTCGCGATGATTCTCTCATTAAAGAATCTCGTTCAAAAGAGAACAAACGAGTAATGTATTCCCTAACTAACAAAGGAAAGGATTTCTTGTTTCAACTGAACGAATCAATGATGGATTTCATAGAACTTATGTTAAAGATCAATAAGCAAATCCAGGGGGATTGAAAAATGACCCAATCAGTAAAAAATAATTTGAATATTAAGAAAACCGTGGATGATTATCTTAAGAAAGTTGGCGGATATCTTCCCATTTCAGAAAACCAGAAAAAGAGTGTTCTTTCTGAGGTAAGGGAAGATGTGATAGATGCTCTGCAGCAATCCGGAAAGAAGCGTGCAGATCCTGTGAAAGAATTTGGTGACCCATATCAAGTTGCCAAGGATATTGGTATGGCTCATGAATGGAAAGATCAACATGCTTCATTTATGCGAAGGTTTGGAGCTTATATTGTTGATACTTTGATAATATGGGTAATAATTATTGCAGTTTGGGTTTTGCCGCCAATTATTGACAAAGGAATAACTGATTTGCCTTTGTACCTCGGAATCTTTATATTTCAGCTGATCGTCACCGGATTTTTAATCTATCCATATTATATGGTGTTTGAATGGCGTTGCTCCACAACTCCAGGAAAGAAATTGTTGGGACTTACGGTGTGTGATATCAGCGGGGTTCGAATAACAGGCAAACAAGCGATCATCCGAAATCTGTCCAAAGAGAAATTTCTGTTTTGGGATTGGCTGATCGCAATGATTGTTAAGAAACCGAATGTTTTACGAATAATGGATCATGTTGCAAAGACCATCGTAATCCGGAATTGAATTACCATCATAGTTCAGTTGTGCAGGCTTTATCCAGAAAGGACCCGAACCCCTGAGCAATAGTCCTCGGATCCTGATGGAAGTGGATTCCCCGCAGAGTTCCACCGACGAACTCGTGGATCTGGAGGTGGAGGTGGAAACGAGGATTACGGGGTTCGGGGAGTGCCTGCCAGAAGTGAAGACCGTTACGGTGAGGGCGAAAGCAGAACTTTTTCGAGAGCCCACAGAGAGCGAATTGGGAGCCAGCAGACCTCGGCTTTTCAAGCCACGGCTTCAACGTGCAGATGTTTCATGTCATCCACTTTGATACGGACCTTCTCTCCTTTCTCGAGATCCAGTGCTTCGGCCAGTTCCGCAGGTATTCTCAATATGAGATTGCTGCGGATCCGTCCCAATTTCACCTCGTATTCCTTGTTAAGCACCTTGTTCAATAACAGAAAACGATGTGCCTGCTCGGGATCGAAATATTCCTCACCGCAGGGACATTTCCATCCGTCGATGTCGTATCCCTGAAACCGCAGTTGCGCTTTTTCTGCCATCTTGCCGCAGGATACGCACACCATCCCTTCTTTTTTCATAATTACACCTTCAAGAGCGATGTTTTTCCGAGCAGGGTTATGACCCACACGTCGGTTTCAAGTGAAATGCTGTGGGACCTGGCGACAACGACCCTTGTGGTCTTCCCCTTCCGGTCCAGGCATCTTTCCCTTATCTCCTTTGCCCTCTTTCCTTTCTGACAGTCATATCCCTTTTCAAGTATATCCAGCACGTCGTAACCGTCCAGAGCTTCCCTGTACATCTCGGTCATTGCCGCATGAGTGGGAACCAATGGCAATCCTTCATACAGAAGGTAAATTGATAACATTCCACTGGATATGCTGTTGGAGTATGTAATATAAATATGTTACTAACATATGTTGAATGTATCGCATCTTTCCTGTGTGCCTTCCGGCTGGAGAGTTCGTAAGGCGTAGTGAGAGATACGAATTTACGACGATGAAAGGTCGGCTAACGCCTCCCCCGAGGGCTCTGCCCTCAGTAGTTCACTAACTTTTTGCTAATTCTTATGCCGATCTCACAGGGGAAAG
>CAYRFL010000165.1:5204-6985 GCA_964423515.1 uncultured archaeon | reverse complement strand
ATTTCGGTGAACCGATCTATACATATTCACTGAAGCAGGGGATACAGGATGGCTTTCTCGCTCCCTACAAGGTCGTGAGAATAGATATTGACAGGGACCTGGAAGGATGGAAACCTGAACCTGAACAGATAGACAAATACGGTCATTTGATCGATTACCGGCTCTACACACAGGCAGATTTCGACAAGAAACTGGTGATTGAACCCCGAACGAGATTGATCGCAAAAAGGATTTCCGATTTCCTGAAGAACACCGACAGATACGATAAGACCATAGTATTCTGCGAGGACATTGAACATGCCGAACGCATGAGGCAGGCACTTATCAACGAGAATGCAGACGTTTTCTCAAAGAATCTCCACTATATAATGCGGATTACGGGAGACAATCCGGAAGGGAAGGCGAAGTTGGACGAGTTCATCGACCCGGAGAGCAGGTATCCCGTTATAGTCACGACATCGAGGTTGCTGAGCACGGGTGTGGATGCCCAGACGTGCAAGTTGATTGTACTCGACAGACGAATTCAATCAATGACGGAATTCAAGCAGATCATCGGCAGGGGGACCAGGATAAAGGAGGAATATGGAAAGGCATTCTTCACGATAATGGATTTCAAGAAGGCCACGGAATTGTTCGCCGATCCGGACTTCGACGGCGAGCCGGTGGAGATATATGAACCTGAACCGGGGAAGCCACCCGTACCGCCCGATCTGGTATCCGACGGAAAGAAGCCCAGATCCAAATCGAGGAAGAGAAGGAAATTCTATGTGGATGATCTGGAGGTCGAGCTGGTTGCGGAGAGGGTCCAGTATTACGGCAGGGATGGGAACCTGATAACGGAATCCCTCAAGGATTTTACCAGTAAAAACGTGATACAGGATTACGCGACCCTGGATGATTTTCTTGCCAGGTGGAATGCCGAAAGCAGAAAGGAAGCGATCATCGGGGAATTGGAGAAACGGGGCGTGATCTTTGAAGCGCTCAAGGAGGAGGTGGGGCGGGCATACGACCCGTTCGACCTGATATGCCACGTCGTTTATGGCAAGCCTGCACTCACGAGGACCGAAAGGGCCGAGAGGATAAAAGAGACAGATTATTTCGATAGGTACGGTGAAACGGCGAGGAAGGTATTGAACGCCCTTCTGGACAAATACGCCGATGAGGGATTGTACGACCTCGAAAGCATGAGCGTATTGAAGCTCTGGCCCATCAGCGAGATCGGGACGCCGATAGAGATAGTTAGGGATTTTGGAGGGAAGAAAGGCTATCTGGAAGCGATCGCGGGGCTTGAAAGTCAACTATACGCCGAGGCATGAGGGGAATAATTATGGCCATCAGCACCACTATAAAGACGATTCAGAACATTATGAGGAAGGACCCCGGCATCGCCGGTGACGCACAGAGGATAGAGCAGCTCGGGTGGATGTTCTTCCTGAAGATATTCGACGACAGGGAATACGAACTGGAACTGCTGGACGACGATTATCCGTCCCCGATACCGGAGGAACTGAGATGGCGCAACTGGGGAGCGGACCCGGAGGGTATAACGGGTGAAGAACTGCTGAATTTCGTGAACAATGAACTGTTCCCACAGCTCAAGAACCTGGAGATAGACGTCGGAGGGGATCCGCGTAAGATCATCATAAGGAGCGTGTTCGAGGACGCTTTCAATTACATGAAGAACGGAACCCTCCTGCGACAGGTGGTGAACAAAATCCAGGAGGACATCGACTTCAACAAGAAGGAAGACCGACATTTGTTCAATGAAATATACGAAAAAA
>CAYRFL010000165.1:0-5104 GCA_964423515.1 uncultured archaeon | reverse complement strand
ATCGACTTCAACAAGAAGGAAGACCGACATTTGTTCAATGAAATATACGAAAAAATACTGAAAGACCTTCAGAGCGCGGGTCACGCCGGGGAGTTCTACACCCCGAGGGCGGTAACGCAGTTCATGACGGATATGATCGACCCGAAACTCGGTGAAAAGGTACTGGATCCCGCCTGCGGAACGGGCGGTTTTCTGACCTGTGCCATCGAGAACATACGAAGTAAGTATGTCAAGAGCGTGGAGGACGAACAACAGTTGCAGGAGTCAATTAACGGGGTAGATAAAAAACAATTACCGCATCTTCTGTGCATGACGAACATGCTGCTGCACGGTATAGACGTACCGAGCAATATCAAGCACGATAACACGCTATCGAAGCCTCTGAGGAGCTACGGACCAAAGGACCGCGTGGACGTGGTTATCACGAATCCGCCCTTCGGGGGAATGGAACCCGATGGAATAGAGACCAATTTCCCGAAAGCCTATCGTACGAGGGAGACCGCCGACCTTTTTTTGGTACTCATCATGCACCTGTTGAAGGATGGAGGGCGAGCGGCAATAGTATTACCGGATGGATTCCTGTTCGGGGAAGGAGTGAAGACAAAGATCAAGAAAAAACTGCTGGAAGAATTCAACCTACACACGATAGTCCGGCTACCAAATGGTGTGTTCGCACCATACACGAGTATAAAAACAAACCTCTTATTCTTTGAAAAGGGGTCGAAAACGAAAGAAATCTGGTATCACGAGCACCCGTATCCACCCGGTTACAAGTCGTATTCCAAGACGAAGCCCATACAGATATCAGAATTCGACCTTGAAAAGAAATGGTGGAAGGACAGAAAGGAAAACGAGCTTGCCTGGAAGGTAACCCTAAAGGAGATAATCGACAGCGGTTACAACCTGGACGTCAAGAATCCCCACGAGGTGGAGGAAGAACTGGGCGATCCAAAGGAACTACTCGAAAAATACAACAAGCTTAGAGCGGAACTGGATTCCACAATCGATGAACTCAGGAATGAGCTTCATTCCTCATTAGGGGGATAGGTATTAATGACCATGGACATCTTCTTTGGCAATCTAAACGAATTAGTGGATATTCCGGATTACATTCCCAAGTTACGAGAGATGATTCTACAGTTGGCAGTACGGGGAAAATTAGTCGAGCAGAACCCGAATCATGAACCTGCCAGCATGCTGTTGGATAAGATAAAGGTTAAGAAGGAGAGGTTGGTAAAGGAAGGGACGATAAGGAACCAGAAGAAGTTACCGTCCATAAGGGATGATGAGGTTCCGTATGAATTGCCGGAGAGTTGGGAGTGGGTGAGATTTGGAAATATTGTACAATTTTCAGCAGGTAGAACTCCCCCAACTAAAGTCATTTCTTACTGGAGCAATGAAAAAGAGGGCTTTCCATGGGTGACTATAGGCGATATGATGGATGGAGGTCGAATAACTAATACAAAACGATTTATATCCCCAAAGGCGGTAGATGAGATTTTCAAAAAGAATCCTGTAAAAAAAAGTACACTTTTAATGAGTTATAAATTAACCATCGGAAAAGTATCATTTTTAGATGTTCCAGCATATCATAATGAAGCGATCATATCAATATATCCATACTATGACGATATGGATGTGTATTTATTCAAAGTGTTACCGATATTTGCACAAATGGGTTTAACAAAAGATGCAATTAAAGGAAAAACACTTAATCAAAAAACACTAAAAATATTGTTGGTTCCACTACCTCCTCTTCAAGAACAACACCGAATAGTGGCCAAAATCGATAAACTCATGTCGGTCTGCGACCAACTCGAAAACCAAAAACAACAATCCCTCCAAGTCCGACGTAGGATCAACACCGCAGCCATTTATGAAATTCTGAAATCCCTAAAGCCAGATGAGTTCGAAGAAAAGTGGCGGTTCATCCATGACAATTTCGAGTTGCTATACGATGATATGGAGAATGTGACAGAACTCCGTCAGGCGATACTTCAACTGGCAGTGATGGGCAAGCTGGTGGAACAGGATTCGGGTGATGAACCTGCCAGCGTATTGTTGGAGAAGATCAGGGTGGAGAAGGAGAGGTTGGTGAAGGAAGGGAAGATAAGAAAGCAGAAGAAGTTGCCGACGATAAAGGATGATGAGGTTCCGTATGGGTTGCCGGGGGGATGGGAGTGGGTACGATTTGGTAATGTTATGCATTTAATAATGGGGCAAAGTCCCCCGGGGACTAGTTACAATAAAGTAGGTAATGGAGTTCCTTTAATAAATGGACCCGTTGAGTTTGGGCCAAAACCATTATCCAAGACAATAATCAATCAATATACGACATCACCAAATAAAATGTGTAAAAAGGGAGATTTGCTGTTATGTGTTCGAGGTTCGACCACTGGAAGAACGAATATTGCGGGATATGATGGTTGTATTGGCCGGGGTGTCGCATCAATCCGGGCCTATATGTACCAGCAATATCTATATTTGTTCATCTTATCAAAGCGTGAACACTTATTACATCTCGGAAGAGGAATTGCTTTTCCAAGTATTAAAAAAGACATGTTGAAACTACTTTTATGTCCATTGCCTCCACTTCCAGAACAAAAACGCATATTTACGAAATACAAAAAACTCATGTCACTATGCGACCAACTCGAAGCAAATATCGAACAATCCCAAAAGCACTCCGGGAAACTTCTCAACGCTGTTATTCACGAGGTATTGACAGGGTGAGTTAATGATTGACTATTATGATCTATTCAACAACGTCATCAAGGTGGAAGAAGCCCCACCCGAAGAACTTCGGTATCTGAGTATCCTGAACAAGAGATACAACGAGTTGGCCTGGAGCAACATCCTGGCGTTCTTTCTCGACCCGAACGAAAATCACGGATTGGGAGATACCTTTCTGCAGTGTTTTGTATCTCTTGTAGGGGGTGAATTCGATTATGATCCCAAGGACATAACGGTTGAGCGAGAGGTGAAAATGGACAATTCCATTGCCGATCTGATCCTGTACTCATCGGAGTGGGCAATCCTGATAGAGAATAAAGTTCTCTCGGGTGAAGGAGAGGGACAGACGAACAGACTGTATGATGATTTCCGTCAAATTCCAACAAAGAATTATCCAGAGAAGCGTCGATACGTGTTTCTAACCCTGAAGAAAGAAGGGCCAAAAAATGAAGTTTTTCAACATTTAAGATATTCCAAACTGCTGGAAAAACTGGATGAACAGATGGTTCATATCTGGGTCCGGGAAGCGTCATTGAAAACGTTTGTATTTCTAAGTGATTTTATAGATACGATAAGGGAGGGTTATACTGTGTCAGAAAAACTCGAAGTATCGAATAATTTCAGAACCTATATCAAACACTATGACAAGATCGAACCCCTATCCAAATCCTATGATGAGGTCATTGGAAAAATAAGAGAGATATGGCCTGCAAAAGTTCTGGAAAGCAATAGTGATTTTCAGTATAAAAATGGCAGGGCAATTTGGCAGCTTATATACAAAAGCAATTGGTTCAATCCCGATGTTCATTTCGAGTTCTGGTTGGAGCCAGAGACATTTATCAATGAAAGATTGTGTTTTATGGTTGATGTGGAAAGAAACAATAAAGAGGAATTTAAAAGCAAATTTGATAAGCTATATCACGACGAAAAATTGGAAAAGGAATACGGAAATATTAAGTATAAATCTGATCGAAAAGAAGCTATCGCATACAAAGAATATCCTTTCACCGACCCTAATGAAATAATCGACACGATCAAGAGAGCCTTTGATGAATTTAAATTCTTAGAAAAGTATATCGATGAAGTGTTCAAAGATCCACGGTTTGGGAACAAATGACACTACGAGAGGATTCAGGATGAACCGCATCGACTTGGATTTCATCAAAGGCATATTCGAGGATGCCACGATATCCGGCGAGGAATTCATTGGAGCCGTGGAGGATAATAGAATCGAGTTCAAGCCCGAGATCAAGGGAACATTAGAGAAAGACGTTGCCTCGATGGCAAACTTGAATCAGATCACATTCTACATAATCGGTCCTACTTCTGAGGGTGGAGGCAAGAAAGATTATATCTCCGGATTCAGGGATGTAAAGACCGAAAAAGGAGATATCGAGAATAAAATCGAGAAACTAATCAATCCACCTCATTGCGTGATAACACCTTTCATCGTTGAACATGAGGGAACGCAGTTTCATCAATACAAGATAGAGATATGGCCCAGCAGGGACGTCTGCGGCATCCCGGGAAAAACGGATTCAGAGGGATTCCTGCAAGTCAAATATCCGAGAAGGTATGGAAGTAAAACGTATCCCATGACAACCGCTGAAGCGAATAGGGTATCACATGAGAAGAAGATTTTCAGGGATGCAGCGAAATTCTATGAAATGCTTGAATTTAAGGTTGAACAAAATCGAGGGAAAATTGAATTGAATAAGTTTGAACATTATCGATATCATATTGACCTTTTTGATTATCCCGTATTGGATATGAAAACTAAAAAAGCGATATATGATGTCATAGAGATACTCGGATTATCGATAAGATCATTGATTGATGATTTCAGGGTATATCTCACTTTAGAACGGATACAGCATTATCATCGAGAATATTTACTTGATCAATGGAGGAGTGATTTGAAAAGTGCGTTTCCTCCAACGATTGACGAAATCAAATTTTTTTATCTTCTTCGTGATTCCAATTTTATAATGACAGCAATTCCAGAAAAAGTTATTCAAACACTCTCCTTTTTGGAACCCTATACAGTGAAAGCCCAAATTCATTGAAAGAAACCTGCATCCTGCCGACATTCGCTTGTAACGGCTAAGAGTACCAATCAGACTATAATGTTGTTAATGGTCGTATCGGGATTGTTCCTCAATCCTACCAGACCTTCTTCCTATTCGAGAATTTTAAATACCCTTGATGTATTCTCAGGAAGGGTGACCCTATGCCTTTCTGCCCCAAGTGTGGAAGTGAGATATTCGAGGATGAAGTTTATTGTAATACCTGCGGGATAAAGTATGAGGTCCGCGAAAGAAGAAAACGATCTTCTGAGACTTCATCACCTTCCGGTGGTATCCACGACAAT
>CAYRFL010000164.1:0-7051 GCA_964423515.1 uncultured archaeon | reverse complement strand
CGTGGCAACCCTTCTGACCGTTGGATCCGGAACCCCCAACAGCCTGGTCAGCCCATCGACCCTTCTGGGCAATTCCGTGAGCAATGTACTGGCCCATTCGCTGAAAATGAACGATGACACCAGAAAGACCCTGTCCCTCTGCGGTGTGGCCGCGGCCATATCCGTGATCCTTGGCGCCCCGCTGGGTGCAGCGATCTTCGCCGTGGAAGTCGTCTACGGCGATAGGATACTCTACCGCAGGTTCTTCTTCTGCCTGGTATCGAGTCTGGCGGCCTACCTCCTGGCGGTGAAGCTCGGCTTCAGGGAGCTTTTTCCGAACGTCCTTTCATCGTCGGTGGTCCTGACCCCGAAGATCCTCATCCTGGTGGTCATCACCGTACTCGTCGCCGTCCTGGTGAACGTACTGTATATCAAGATATACCAGATGATACACGATTTCTTCAAATCATGGTCCTGGAAGGGCAGGAACTGGCTGGAGCCGGCCATGGGAATGGGGCTGGCGGCAGTACTCATGGCCCCGTCCTACGGCACGCTCATCGAGATGGGAGTGATAGGCGGCGGATACAACAATATGATAAGCTCCACCAACGTCGACATCTTCACCCTGGCCGCCGTGATAATGACGGTCATGCTGGGATCCGCATTCGTCACCGGAACGGGAGGAAGCGGAGGGTTGTTCGTGCCCATCATGTTCCTGGGGAACCTCATCGGGCTTCTCGTGGTGGCCGTCATCTCGCCCTATCAGACCTTCTCGCATCCCGTCATACTGGCTGCGGCAGGGATCAGCGCCTCCCTCTGCACCACCCTCAACATACCGCTTGCCTCAGTGGTCATCAGCGTGGAACTCTTCGGTCCCGTGGCCCTCATACCCTCCATAATAGGGGCGTTGGGAGGCTACATCATAGGAAAACGGTACGTGATATATCACGAGATCAGGTGGAAGGAACTGAAATAAAGGGATGAGATACAATAGTATATTTCATACTGAAATAGAAAAAAGGGGGCAGGGAAAGTATCCCTGCGCTTCATCCTGCAGAGAAGTCTATCCACCCTTGCCCTGCTCGACGATGTCCATCATGAGGGCGCCGGTGACCAGGAGGCGCTTGTCCACGGCGGCATTGGGGGCGATGTTCAATATCCACGTATCGCCGATTATCTTGAACTTCTGTATGGCCTCGCAGAACTTATTCCCCTGGATGTCCTTGAAATCATACTTCTTGGGGACAAATCTTAGCACACTGAAGAAACGCCGTAGAACCGCCATGGCTCCTCCTCGTTCCTGCAGAGTGGCCACTTCCTTCATGTCCCTGTCCCACACCTTCCAGGTATCCCGAAATATGGACTTCCACCCCTTTCTTCCAACAAATCCAACCCTCTTGTTCTCCACAGAATCCTTTACCTTGAAGGTACCGGACCAATCCAATACGTTCTTCTGTTTGACCTTCAGGAGTTCGTGGGTCATGTTATCATCGGTATATATTCTGATATCCTCCTTGAGCTTGAACAGCTTCTGCTTGCAGAAACCGATGAGCTTTTCATGAGAATCATAGATATAATATTTCCTGCCTATGGTTAATACCTTCTGTTTTATTATGTACTGCGACTGGTTCCAGATATCCATGGAATCCCTCCTTGGTAATTATACAAATTGCGGAAGATATATACATGCATATATATCTTTCCATATATTTCAGTTATCTCCGCCCGGCCGAGAATTCCCTGAGGAACCGCTTTGCTGAATCATATTCTTTGAATTTCCTCTCGTCTTTTCGGAATTCATTCGTATGAACCAATGAACGTCCTTCCTTCTCGACGACACCGTGTTTCTCGTGCAGGAACTCGTGGAACAGTATGTATGCCACCACGGATTCCGGGACATCGGGGGAATCCAGCGCCCGGGATATTATAACAAAACGATAATCGCTGTCAAAATGTCCGTATCTCCTTTTCGCCTTCCTCTGCGACCAACCCAGTTCGGGAATTACAAAATCAGGAGGGAAATATGTTTTCGCCACCTCCATGCCGATACGCCGAAGATCATGGTATAGGCCCTTTGGCGGGAGCGTTCGCTTCCCCCTCCCCCTCTCGACCCTGATCCTGTGCCACCTCTCATCCACATCCTTTCTGCGAATGAATCCCTCATAGAATCCCTCGTCCCTGGTGGTATTGAGCCTTCCCAGAAAATGGCGGAGCATCTTTCTCAGCACGGCCCGGAACTCGTCTTCCAGGGCCATCTGGTAGATATCGCCCAACCTGAACAGAACCGTACCGTCATTCTCCCTTATCGTGTACTTGATGGTGGAATAGGGATAGAACTCCAACCTCATTTTCTTATTTCCAAGGACGGGGAACCGGGCGGCCTCCTCCCGAAAGAGGATCCGGGCCTTTTTTACGGAGATGGCATCGCCCGGACGTGGCGATAGCGATGGATGCTGATCATCGCCGCTCCGTGGCAAGATGGCTCCTTCGCCCGGCATATCGAAGAAGTCGTCCAGCGTGCTTTTCCTCAAACACAGTTCCCCCATATCAGATGTCGTGGAGAGCCTGAAGACCAGGCATTCCAATTCCATGAGGTGCAAGGTCCGGAATCGACCGCCCTTCAGTGGTAAAATACATGAACAGAGTAGATATAAATAATATAAACGCCGATATTGTAACGCCTATAGAGTAACGCTCATATAAGTACGATATGGCAGTATGATAAATCCTTACCGGTCAAACACTCTTACACGAGTGTCCGACTTGTCTGGTCGTTATATTATAGGTATAGTCATCCTGAAAGGGTGTGGATAATGAGAGGACAGTTATTTGCAGTTCTGATAGGCATCGTCGTGATACTGACCGCCATACCATACATAGCGATCTTTCCGCAACATGCCTCGCGTCATCATCAATACGATAAGACCCCATTCGACAATATCATACCCGGCGTGGACAGCGATGGGGATATGCTCGGAGATGATATGGAAGAGGAAATCGGGACTGATCCCAACGATCCCGACACGGACCGGGATATGCTGGGAGACGGGGTCGAGTACGATTTCTGGCGGTCCAAGAAGGCGGAGGTGAGCGACGGGCTGCCGGGCTGGATACAGAACAAGTGGAAGGATGAGAAGGCCACGGAGATACTCAAGCGGTACGAGCCTACGGGAGACCTGGACGGGGACGGATTGATCAACATACTCGATCCCGATTCCGATGACGACGGGCTTCTGGACGGTGATGAGGTAATGAGGGGGACGGACCCTGCCGATCCGGATTCCGACGGAGACGGCGTGGATGACGGGGAGGAGGTTGAGGAAGGAACGAATCCGACGGATGCAAGGGATGGGGATGGAGACCGTATTCCCGATGACTGGGAGAATCAGCACGGGCTTGACCCCGATGATCCAAACGATGCCTACGAGGACCCGGACCATGACAACAGGACGAACCTGGAGGAATACCTGGAGGGGAGCGATCCCAATCATCCGGGGAACGGGACAAGCGAACTGGGGAAGGTCCTGCCATCCGGTTCGGACGATTTTTACAGCAGCGATATGAACGATACACTGTTCTTCGTGAATCCCGAGACGGAACCGTCGTACTGGCGGCTGAGGACTTTCGATCTCTATTTGGGCAGCTCCTGGGACAGCACGGAGAAGGTGTTCACCGAATACGACGGGGGAGATATCAACGTGGACCCGCCTCTCGTGGAGAACGTCAAGCACAAGACGTTCGGGATAACCTTCTGGGGCAGTTCCAGGGGCTATCTGTCGGTGGCCCAGAACACGAATCTCCTATTCAACGTCGCCTACGAGAACGAGAACTCATCCAATCAGTTGTTCAAGGACGAGGCTGGGAGTTTCTACACCGACAATTACGTGAAGAAATACCATTTCTCCCACACGGAGTACACGTATTCTCCGGCCACCCTCGCGGATGCGGATATTCCCACCAGGGAGGAGATGCCGAACCTCTTCGACGTTCCAGGGAACACCAGTCAGTATCTCGGGGAGGTCATACCCAACATACCCGGTATAACGAACCCCCCCTACCAGCGTGCCCTGAACATAATCCAGTACCTGGACGAGCATTACGAATACAATATCAGCACCAGGATGGAGGACGGTAAGGACTGGGCCCATCAGTTCCTTTTCGTAAAGAAGATGGGGAAGTGCATCGACTTTGCCACCGCCTTCGTGCTGCTCGCAAGGGAGCTGAACCTTCCATCGAGGGTCGTGGTCGGTTTCAGTCCGGGGAACATGATGGACGGCTACAGGGTCGTAAGGGAAGGAAACCGCCATGCCTGGGCGGAGGTTTACTTCACCGACCTGGGATGGATAGGTTTCGAGACGACCCCCTACAACAACGCCCCCGTGGGAGGGACGGGGATCGATTCCGACGGGAGCGATCCGGCCATACACACATGGGACGGCTCTCCCGCCGACGGGCACGGCACCAATCACGGCATAGAGGAGAACAAGACAAAGGACAGCGACGGGGACAATCTCACGAACTGGGAGGAGAACAATCTCTATCATACGAACCCGCTGAACTATGACACCGACGGGGACGGACTCTCGGACGGGCAGGAGATTCAGGACAATCACACAAATCCCCTGAAGGGCGACACGGACGGTGACGGCCTTTCGGATTATGACGAGCTGATAGTATTCGGGACCGATCCACTGGACCCCGACAGCGACGATGACGGACTCTCGGACGGGGACGAGATATCGGTCTACCAGACCGACCCACTGGACCCCGATACCGACGGGGACAGGCTCGGCGACCTCGAGGAGGTGGAGTTCCATCTCACCGATCCGAAGCACAACGATACGGACGAAGACGGTATACTGGATTTCGAGGAGGTGCACTGGGGTGGCGATGCATGGATAACAGATCCGCTTTCGGCCGATACCGATGGAGACTGGTTGTCGGATTATGATGAGATACACGAGAATCGAACGGATCCACTGGACCCCGATACGGACAATGACATGATACCGGATGGCTTCGAGGATGTGTGGGGGACGGACATGCTGAACCCCGACAGCGATGGAGACGGGATAAGGGACGGCCATGAGGCGCTGTTCCGGGGTACGGACCCCGTAAAGGCGGACACGGACAAGGACGGCGTGAAGGACGGCAAGGAGATATGGAACGACCTCGATCCCCTGGACAAGAACGACTCATCCTCCCCTCTGGATACGGATGGCGACGGTGTTCCAGATTTCATGGAAAAGATATTCGGAACGGATCACATGAAAAGGGACGGGGACGGGGACGGCCTTACGGACGGTGAAGAGATATTCTCGTTCCATACCGACCCGTTTCTCAACGATACCGACGGGGACAACATCTCGGACCATCTGGAGCTCTTCAAGTGGTTCACCGACCCGCTCATCGCGGATACGGACGGGGACGGATTGAACGATTTCAACGAAACTGATACATACGGCACTAACCCGCATTACCCGGATACGGACATGGATGGCTTTCCGGATTGGGAGGAGTGCGTGGTCCACGGGACCGATCCGAAGAGGAAGGATACGGACGGGGGCAGTCTATGGGACGGCTGCGAGATATGGAACGGATTGGACCCCAAGGTCAGGAGCGACGATGACCATATCGTGGACAGCGATCACGACGGCCTCATCGACGCTGAGGAGCTGAAGCTTGGCACGGACAAGGACGACGTGGATTCCGACGGGGACGGTCTACGGGATGGGGAGGAAGTGTTCAGCTATGGAAGCGATCCGGAGCTCAACGATACCGACGGGGACGGGATCGGTGACTTCGATGAGATCACAAATTGGCACACCGATCCCACGAAGGCGGACACCGACGGGGATTGGCTCGAGGATGCCACCGAGCTCTTTGTGAATTTCAGCCACCCGCTCATTGCGGACACCGACAACGATCTCCTCACGGATGGTGCAGAAGTGCTGACCCATCGAACCGATCCACTGCACCCGGATACCGACCGAGACGGGCTCATGGATGGGTCGGAGGGACCCAATGGGACGGACCCCCTGGACCCCGATACCGATGACGGCGGAGCCCTGGACGGGGTAGAGGTTCACTCGGGGGACCACGATCCTCTCGTACCGGATGACGACGAGGACCTGGTGGATTCGGACGGGGACGGGCTCTCAAACTGGGCCGAGAAGAACGTGTACGGCACCGATCCTTACGATTACGATACCGACAACGACACGCTGGGGGACGGAGCCGAGGTGAGCGTCTATTTGACCGAGCCACTGAATAACGATACGGACAACGATACGCTGATGGACGGGGAGGAGGTTCTGATCTTCGGGACCGAGCCCCTTCTCAACGACACGGATTCCGACAATCTCACCGACGGAATGGAAGTGCACGTCTACCTCACGAACCCGAACCGCAACGATACAGACCTCGATCACATCGATGATTGGCCGGAACTGTTCATCTACGGGACCGATCCCCTCCTGCGCGACACGGACAGGGACGGGCTCCTGGACTATGATGAGATATTCGTTCACGCGACCAACCCCCTTCTCAACGACACGGATACGGACGGCATGTTCGATGGTTGGGAGGTGCTCTACGGGCTGGATCCCGGAAACGCCACGGACAGGGACCTCGATGGCGACGGGGACGGTCTTACGAACCTCGCGGAATACCTCAACAAGACGAATCCGCTCCTCAACGACACGGACGACGAGGGACTCTTCGACGGCGACGAGGTGACCGTGTACTGGCCCAACAGCACCACGGACTGGACCGGCGACGGCGTGGCCGACCATCAGACCGATCCGAACAACCCGGACACCGACGGGGATACGCTCACCGACAACGATGAGAAGCTCATATACAACACCAACCCCCTGATGACGGACAGCGACCTCGACAATATGACTGACAACTGGGAGCTCAACAACGAGCTCAATCCCAACTTCAACGGCGACCGGGACAGGGACGGGGACGGGGACAATCTTACCAATTTCCAGGAGTTCACGGAGGGGACCGACCCGAACCTTTCCGACACGGACGGCGATCGGCTTTGGGACGGAGAGGAGGTGCA
>CAYRFL010000163.1:0-7330 GCA_964423515.1 uncultured archaeon | reverse complement strand
GCCAGTAAGGTGAGATACCGTTCACCGAGGAGGCCGGATCGCTGGGGTCGTATCCACAGAGAGTATCATTGTTCGCGGGTGCCGATTCCTCGTTGCCCGCGGTATCGTTGGCGATGGAATAGAACTCGTAATAACCGCTGCCGTTCGGGAATGAAAAGCTGAAGGACCACGGGGATGCGGAGTCCAGTACATAGAAAGACCAGCCGCCCCAGCTCGAATTATCGGTAGAATACCGAAAGAATAGCACGACGTTCTCGACGCCTGAGACCCCAACATCGCTGACGGTGATCTCGAGGTTCTGGGGTGCGGAGGTCTGCCAGTAAGGTGAAATACCGTTCACCGAGGATGTCGGATCGCTGGGATCGTACCCGCACAGCGTATCCTTTGAGCCAGGTGGAGCTTCCTGATTTACCGCCGTGTCGTTGGCGATGGAATAGAACTCGTAATAACCGCTGCCGTTCGGAAAGGTAAAACTGAAGCTCCAAGGGGTTGTCGGATCCAGTGCAAAGAAGATCCAGTTGTCCCAGCTGGAATTGTCGGCGGAATAGCGATACCACAGCGTGACGTTCCTGACACCGCTGCCACCGGTGTCCCCAGCGGTGGCGGAGATGGTCAGGGGAGAGGAGGTCTGCCAGTACTGTGAAATACCGTTCACCGACGAGGTGGGGTTCGACGTATCGTATCCACATAGTGTATCGTTATTTCCGGGAGCGGACTCCTGGTTTTTCGCGGTATCATTGGCGATGGAGTAGAACTCGTAATAACCGCTGCCGTTGGGGTAGTTGAAGCTCCATGACCACGGGGATGCCGAATCGAGGGCGAAGAAGACCCACCCCCCCCAGCTGGCATTGTCGCTGCTGTAACGGTAATGAAGTGCAACATTCTTCACTCCGCTGGCGCCAACATCGCTGGCAGTGACAGTGACCGTAAGGGGTGAGCTCGAAAGCCAGTACGGTGAGACAGTGTCCACCGACGAAGACGGATCGCTGGGATCGTATCCGCACAGCGTATCATTGTTCGCTGGGGCGGATTCCTGGTTCCCTGCAGTGTCGTTTGCCACGGAATAGAACTCGTAGTAACCGCTGCCGTTCGGGAAGGTAAAACTGAAGCTCCAGGGGAAAGCGGAATCGAGTCCATAGAAAACCCAGTCCCCCCAGCTGGCGTTGTCGGCCGAAAAGCGGAAGTGGAGTGCCACGTCGCGGACGCCCGATACACCGGTGTCGCTGGCGGTTATCTCAACTGAGAGCGGAGCGGTGGTCTGCCAGTAAGGTGAGACGGCGTTAACGGAGGACGCAGGATCGCTGGCGTCGTAGCCGCAGATAGTGTCGTTGTTTGCAGGAGCCGACTCATCATTGCCCGCAGTGTCGTTGGCGATGGAATAGAACTCGTAATAACCGCTGCCGTTCGGGAATGAAAAACTGAAGCTCCAGGGAGAGGCGGAATCGAGGCCGTAGAAGACCCAGCCGCCCCAGCTCGCGTTGTCCGCCGAATAGCGGAAGTGGAGCACAACGTCAAGGACCCCCGATACGCCGGTATCGCTGGCAGTGACATCCACGGTCATCGGTGAGGAAGTCTGCCAGTAAGGCGAGATACCGTTAACTGAGGACGCAGGATCGCTGGGGTCATATCCGCACAACGTGTCGTTGTTGACGGGAGCCGACTCATCATTGCCCGCTGTATCGTTGGCGATGGAGTAGTACTCGTAATACCCACTTCCGTTGGGAAATGTAAAACTGAAGGACCAGGGAGAGGCGGAATCGAGTCCATAGAAAACCCAGCCGCCCCAGCTCGCGTTGTCGGAGCTGAACCGGAAGAAAAGAACGACATCCGAAAGACCGGAAACGCCAACATCGCTGGCGGTGACATCGATGGTGAGAGGAGAGGAGGTCTGCCAGTACTGTGAAATCCCATTCACGGAGGATGCCGGGTCGCTGGGGTCGTATCCGCACAGAGTATCATTGTTCGCGGGTGCCGACTCTCCGTTGCCCGCTGTATCGTTGGCGACAGAATAGAACTCGTAATAGCCGCTGCCGTTGGGGAAGTTGAAACTGAAGCTCCAGGGAGAGGCGGAGTCCAGTGCGTAGAAAGTCCAGCCGCCCCAGCTGGCATTATCGGTACTGTATCGGTGGAACAGGGCCACGTCATGAACACCGGAGGCCCCCGTATCGCTGGCAGTGACATCTATGGTCAACGGTGAGGAAGTCTGCCAATATGGAGATAAACCGTTAACGGAGGATGCCGGGTCGCTGGGGTCGTAGGCGCACAGAGTATCATTGTTCGCGGGTGCTGACTCCTCGTTGCCCGCAGTATCGTTGGCGACGGAGTAGTACTCGTAATAACCGGTAGCGTTCGGGAAATTGAAGCTGAAACTCCATGGGGAGGCGGAGTCCAGTACGTAGAAAGTCCAGCCGCCCCAGCTGGCGTTGTCGGCGGAGAAACGGAACCATAGGGTCACGTCCGAGACGCCCGAAGCACCGGTATCGCTTGCGGTTACGTCTATCGTGAGGGGGGAGGATGTATGCCAGTACTGTGAAATACCGTTCACCGACGAGGCGGGATCGCTGGGGTCGTAGGCGCACAGGGCGTCATCCCCGACGGGGGCCGCCTACCCATTGCCCGCTGTATCGTTGGCGATGGAGTAGAACTCGTAATAACCGCTACCGTTGGGAAAGTTAAAGCTGAAGGACCAGGGAGAGGCAGAGTCCAGTGCATAGAAAGACCAGCCGCCCCAGCTGGCGTTGTCGGCGGAAAAGCGGAAGTGAAGAACCACGTCGTGGACCCCGGAAACGCCGGTATCGCTTGCAGTGACGTCCATGGTCAACGGTGATGTGGTCTGCCAGTACTGTGAGATACCGTTCACCGAGGAGGCGGGATCGCTGGGATCGTATCCACAGAGAGTATCGTTGTTCGCCGGAGCCGTTTCCTCGTTGCCCACGGAGTCGTTTGCTATGGAATAGTACTCGTAGTAGCCGCTGCCGTTCGGGAATGAAAAACTGAAGCTCCAGGGAGAGGCGGAGTCCAGTGCGTAGAAAGTCCAGCCGCCCCAGCTGGCATTGTCCGCGCTGAAACGATACCACAGCGCCACATCTCCCATGCCGCTGACACCGACGTCGCTGGCGGTGACATCCGTGGTCAATGGTGATGAGGTCTGCCAGTACTGTGAAATACCATTGACGGAGGAGGTCGGAGAGCTGCTGTCATAGGCGCAGAGCGTATCCTTGGCGCCCGGGGCCTCCTCCTGGCTTCCCGCACTGTCATTGGCGATGGAGTAGAACTCGTAATAACCGCTGCCGTTCGAAAAGGTGAAACTGAAGGACCAGGGAGATGCCGAATCGAGGCCGTAGAATACCCATTCGCCCCAGCTCGAATTGTCTACACTGTAACGGTAGAAGAGCACTACGTCCTCGACACCGCCCACGCCCGAATCGCTGGCGGTCACATCCACTGTGAGGGGCGAGGACGTATGCCAGTACGGTGAGATACCGTTCACCGAGGAGGTCGGATCGCCGGGATCGAATCCGCAGATGGTATCGTTGTTAGCCGGTGCCGCCTCCTCGTTCCCGGCCGTATCGTTCCCGATGGAATAGAATTCGTAATAACCGCTGCCGTTCGGGAATGAAAAACTGAAGCTCCAGGGGGAGGCAGAATCAAGTACATAGAAAGACCAGCCGCCCCAGCTCGCATTGTCAGTACTGTAACGGAACCACAGGGCCACGTCCGCAACGCCGCTAACCCCGTTGTCGCTGGCTGTAACTTCCAGAGTCGCCGGAGAGGTGGTCTGCCAGTACGGCGAGATACCGTTGACAGAGCTGGATGTTGCATCGGGATCATATGCGCAGAGGGTATCCTTGGATCCGGGGGCGGCCTCCTGGTTTCCTGCGGTATCGTTGGCGATGGTATAGAACTCGTAGTAACCGCTGCCGTTCGGGAATGAAAAGCTGAAGGACCAGGGAGATGAACTGTCCAGGGCAAAATAGGTCCAGCCGTCCCAGCTCGAGTTGTCGGCGCTGTAACGGTAGAAGAGCACAACGTTCTCAACGCCGCTGACTCCGGTATCGCTGGCGGTTGCCTCCACCGAGAGGGGCGAGGACGTATGCCAGTACGGTGAGATACCGTTCACCGAGGAGGCGGGGTTCGATGCATCGTATCCACAGAGGGTGTCGTTATTCGCCGGTGCGGCCTCTTCATTTCCGGCAGTATCGTTACCTATGGAGTAGAACTCATAATAGCCGCTCCCGTTCGAAAAGGTGAAACTGAAGGACCAGGGGGAGGCGGAATCAAGTACATAGAAAGACCAGCCGCCCCAGCTCGCATTGTCGGCACTGTAACGGTACCAGAGGGCAACGTCATAAACGCCGCTAACCCCGTTATCGCTGGCAGTGGCATCCAGGGTCACAGGCGTGCTGGTCTGCCAGTACTGGGAAATACCGTTGACGGAGGTGGAGGGGGCATCGGCGTCGTATGCACAGAGGGCATCCTTGGAGCCGGGAGCCACCTCCGTGTTTCCGGCGGTATCGTTGGCAACGGAATAGAACTCGTAATAGCCGCTCCCGTTGGGAAACGTGAAACTGAACGACCAGGGCGATGAACTGTCCAGTGCATAGAAAGTCCAGCCGCCCCAGCTCGAGTTGTCGGTGCTGTAACGGAAGAAGAGCACAACGTTCTCAACGCCGCTGACGCCGGTATCGCTGGCGGTTGCCTCCACCGAGAGGGGCGAGGACGTCTGCCAGTACTGTAAAATACCGTTCACGGAGGAGGCGGGATTCGATCCATCGTATCCGCAGATAGTGTCGTTGTTCGCCGGCGCGGCCTCGTCATTTCCCGCTGAGTCGTTTCCGATGGAGTAGAACTCGTAATAGCCGCTCCCGTTGGCAAATGTGAAACTGAAGCTCCAGGGAGAGGCGGAGTCGAGTCCAAAAAAGACCCAGCCGCCCCAGCTCGAATTGTCGTTACTGTAACGGTACCAGAGAGCTACGTCATCAACGCCGCTCACCCCGTTATCGTTGGCAGTAATATCCACGGTCGCAGGCGTACTTGTCTGCCAGTAAGGCGAGATGCTGTCGACACTGGTGGAGGGGGCATCGGGATCGTATGCGCAGAGGGCATCCTTGGAGCCGGGAGCCGCCTCCGTGTTTCCGGCAGTATCGTTGGCAACGGTATAGAACTCGTAGTAGCCGCTGCCGTTGGGAAATGTGAAACTGAAGCTCCATGGGGAGGATGAATCGAGTGCATAGAAAACCCAATCACCCCAGCTCGAGTTGTCGGTGCTGTAACGAAAGAAGAGCACAACGTTCTCAAGGCCGGAAACGCCCGCATCGCTCCCGGTCACATCCACTGTGAGGGGAGAGGAGGTCTGCCAGTAAGGTGAGAGGCCATTGACCGATGAACTGGGCTTCGATGCATCGTATCCGCATAGCGTGTCATTGTTCGCGGGAGCGGTTTCCTCGTTACCGGCTGAATCGTTCCCGATGGTGTAGAACTCGAAGTAACCGCTGCCGTTCGGAAAGGTAAAACTGAATGACCATGGATCGGATGTATCCTGTCCGTAGAAGGTCCAGCCGCCCCAGCTCGCATTGTCGGAGCTGTATCGGAACCACAATGAAACGTTCTCCACACCGCTCACACCGTTATCGTTGGCAGTAACTTCCAGAGTCGCAGGGGAGGAGGTCTGCCAGTACGGCGAGATACCGTTGACGGAGGTGGAGGGGGCATCGGGATCGTATGCGCAGAGGGCATCCTTGGAGCCGGGTGCTGTCTCGGTGTTCCCGGCCGTGTCGTTTGCCATGGAATAGTACTCGTAATAACCGCTGCCGTTGGGAAAGGTAAAACTGACCGACCACGGGGAAGCAGTATCCAGTGCATAGAAGACCCAGTCACCCCAGCTGGAATTATCGGCGCTGTAACGGAACCACAGGGAAACGTTCTCTACGCCGCTGCCGCCGGTATCGCTGGCGGTCAGGGAAACAGAGAGCGGGGAGGTGGTCTGCCAGTACGGCGAGATACCGCTGGCGGACGAGGTGGGTTTCGATGTATCGTACCCCAAGATCGTATCGTTGTTTGCCGGGGGCGCTTCCTCGTTTCCCAGGGTGTCGTTAGCGATGGAATAGTACTCGTAGTAGCCGCTGCCGTTGGGATTGTTGAAGCTGAACGACCAGGGAGAGGCGGGATCAAGTGCGAAGAACGTCCAACCTCCCCAGCTCGAGTTGTCGGAGCTGTAGCGGAACCACAACACCACGTCCTCCATCCCCGCCCCTCCACCATCGGTGACGGTAACAGTGACGGTCATGGGAGAGCTGGAGCGCCAGTAAGGGGAGATTGCGTCCACGGATGATTCCGGAGCGGAGGGGTCGTACGCACAGATTGTATCGTTGTTGGCCGGGGCGGCCTCATCATTGCCCGCCGTATCGTTGGCAATGGAATAGAACTCGTAATAACCGCTGCCGTTCGGGAAGTTGAAACTGATGCTCCAGGGCGAAGCCTGATCGAGTGCAAAGAATACCCAGCCTCCCCAGCTCGCGTTGTCGGCTGAAAATCGGAAGTGAAGCGCCACATCAGAGACGCCCGAGACACCGGTGTCGCTGGCAGTGACTTCGATGGTGAGGGGGCTGTTAATGCGCCAGTAAGGTGAGATACCGTTCACCGAGGAGGCCGGATCGCTGGGGTCGTATCCGCACAGAGTATCATTGTTCGCGGGTGCCGACTCCTGATTTCCCACGGTGTCGTTTCCTATAGAGTAGAATTCGTAATAGCCAGTCCCGTTCGGACAAGTAAAACTGAAACTCCAGGGGAATGAGGAATCAAGGCCAAAGTAGGTCCAGCCATCCCAGCTGGCGTTGTCGGCGCTGAATCTATACCACAATACCACGTTATTTATGCCGCCCAGATCATTGGCCGTGCATGTTACAATTACAGGTTGTGAGGATTTCCAATATTGGACCAATCCGTCCACATTGGACGAGGGGTTTTCGGTATCCATGTCGAACTCGCCCTCAGGCGTGTAATCGGCCTGATCGTTGCCGGTGGCGTCCTTGGTTCCCGTGATATCGATGGTGACCCCTGAAACGTCCTCGCCGTTGTCGGTGAGGGTGTAGTTCTCGGTATAGAGAGTATCGCCGTTGTACCAGGTACCGTCGCTGTTGCTGGTCCAGGTTCCGCTGCTGAAGGTGATGGTCGGATCGGAACCGCTGTTGGTCATTGCCTCGCTGAAAGTGATGCTTACTTTTTGTACGAGATCGCCGTCGTAGACCGGGTCGGTGTCCACCTCCACCGCCGTTATCGTCGGGTTGGCGGTATCGAGATCGAACTCGCCTTCGGGCGTATAATCCTCCTG
>CAYRFL010000162.1:0-7336 GCA_964423515.1 uncultured archaeon | reverse complement strand
ACCGCACACCTGCGGGCAAGTCAGAAGAGCCCGCAGGGGTCATCGAGATTCGCACCATTAACAATATATAGATGCCCCTCATTTTAAAACCCGAGATGAACCGAAAAATCATTTTGGTCGCGTCGATGCTGATATTCACCGCCCTGATACTTATTTCAGGTATCTCCCCGACCGCATCTGCCGGTTCGGGAACTGACGATGCAAACAGCGTGGATAAGTTGATGTCGGGAATAATACTGTCAGGTGTGTTCATCATCGTGGGCGGTATAATGGCGGTCATCGTAAGGCGTGACATCAGCAAGCGTAATATGAACATATCCCGCTGGACGGCCGTCCTCATCGTGCTGATCATCATCGTACCGATCGCCGAGACATCCGCCATACTCAATTCCAACGTCAACAGTTTCTACGGTTCCGTATCATTGGCCTCGAGCTATCTGTTGTTCTTCGGGCTGTATCTCTACTTTCGCGGAAAGTCCCATCTCCTGGTGAAACACGTGCCCACCGAGCTCGTCGTCAAGCTGGGCTCCGCCTACAAGGAGATCGTTGCTTTCGGAATACTCATCCTGGGATTGTTGCTTGCACTCATCGGCCTCTACCAGGTCTACTACGATGACGGAAGCATCGGCAAACCCATAATAATGATCGGCTGTGCATCCCTGACCATCGGTGCGGTCCTAATCAAGATGTGGTTCAGCTTCGACCAGATACTTATCAACACCCGGGAGATACGCATCAAGCGCGGCAGCAAGGTGGAAAAGGTGGCCTGGAAGGATGTGGAATCCATCATGTTCTACAAGGAGTTGTCCCATCTGCTGAACATCGAGTTGGGCAAGTACCAGAGAAAACTGGGAAAGGCGGGCTCGCAGAAGGTAGTAGAGGTGATAACCGAGGGCAAGCGGTTGAAGTTCATGGACGGGGAGATCCCATCCTACGAGGATTTTCGGATCCTGTTCTTCATTCTTCTCCATCACAGGGAGACCTCCAATCCCGAGACCAAGGTCTATTTTCACAGCAAATGGGCAAAATCATGGTACCGGGATTACAGGCGGCATATCATGCAGAATTCACAGCGGGATTGAGCTTTTCCCGGATGATCCCTCTGATACTATTGATCATTGTTCCATAAGTTTTTTCTTCATGATCCGGAACTCATCCTCGGATAGAAGGCCGTCTCGATACATCTGGGTCAGTTCCCGCAGTTCGTTCATTATCTCCCTGTCTGTACCTCCGTCACCGCCTTGACCCACATTGACCTTTGCTCCCTCGCTCATCTTCATCACGGCCTTGGAAGTACCGTCCACACCCATGGCCGTGGCGGTGTACAGGTCGCCCCTGCCCTCGGTCTCGGTCTTCATCGCCTCTGCCCTGGTCTTGGCAGCCTCGTCTCCGGTGGCCCGTATGACGTCGGCGACGTCCACCTGCCCCTTGGCTATGCCTCCGTGTTTACCAAGAGCTTCCACCATGGACAGCCTCTCGTCCATCGCCAGCCTCCTGGCTTCGAGGTCCTTCTCCTTCATCTCCTTCTTGTGATCGTGGGCCCTGTCAGCCATCTCCCTGGCGTGGTCTCTCTCCCCAGCGCGTCTCTCGATCTCCATTAGTTGCCTGTTGTGCTCCCGTTCCAGCTCTCTTCTTGCCCTCTGTTCCTCCCTCTCCATCTCGATGCGATGCCTTTCCCATTCCCTCTCGGTGTCCATCTCGAGCCTGCTCCGCCGGGTGTCCATCATGCTGATCTCCCGCTCCCGCCTACGAAGGTTCATTATCTCGAGCATGTATGCGGCCTGATCTATCCTTTCCCTCTTCTTCTTGTTCTCCAGTTCGTTCTTCCTGTCCGCCACCTCTATCTTTGCTTCCTCTATCTCCCTTGCAAGTGCAAGAGCCTTCTGTCTCTTACGGATGTCCAGGTCGAGGCGTTCCATCTCCAACCTCTGCCGGTAATCCTTCTCCCGTTCCTCCTTCTCTCTCTCCATCTCCCTGATGGCGATCTCCTTGTCGATATCCGCCTTCCTGCGGGCGAGTTCATGGTCGTCCCGCACCCTCTCCGGCGTATCCCAGTTTGTTATCACTTTCCGAACAACGATGCCCCAGTTGGCGAAGGTGTTCTTTAACTCGTGGATTATGGCCATCTCCGATGCCTCGCGGACCTCTCGGTTGCCGAAAACCTCGTTCGCTTCGAAACCCTTCATGGCGGGCTTCAGGCCTTCCGATACTATCTCGTCCCGCAGACGCGCGATCAGGTCGCCCTTGGTGAAACATTTGTCCTCCGAGAGGAGGCGCATCTGCTTCGGCGTCTCCAGGGGATCGAATTCCATTCTGATGATGCATTTACCAGTAAGGTTCTCGGCCGCATCCCCCGTGAAGATGCCGTCATCCTCGTCTATCGGTATCTCCAGGTCGATGGTGGTGGCATCCACGAAAAGGACGTGGATGTATCCATCTATCACCCTTCTCTTGATGGTCTCGACGTAGGTCTTCTTCTCGATCTCCTCAGCCTTCTTACCGACCATCTTTCCGAAAAACCGTCTGACCTTCCCCCAATCCTTCTCATTCCTCCACTGTACGGAGTGTATCTTCTTCTCCTTCCATTCGTCCGCGATCTTGATGGTGTCCTGGTCAATGATACCCATGATCTTGCCGTCCTTCAGAAAGACCGCCCTCTCCGTAGGGCCCACGGGTATCCTGTTGTGGCCGTCCTTGAACACGAAGTTTATATCGTCGGCATCCGCCATGCGTATGATCATGTCCGGTTCGTCCGATTTCCACCAGTTGTACATTCACAGCACCTCCCTTATGATGCTCGTCCTGTCCATGTATCTGTTTCGCAGGGAGACCACGTCGTTCTTCATGGGCGCGGCGATGCTCCTAATGGCCTCTCCCTCTCCAGCGTATATGAGCGCCCGTATCTCCTCCGACTTCCTGCACAGGTCGTTTATGCGGAGCATTATTTCCTCATATATCACAGCAAGCCTCTCTAGCTTCTGGGATTCTATCCCCGAAACCGAGCCCTGTTTTTCTCGATCCTCAATTTTCCCCTCCACTGACAGCTGAACGTCGCTGACGAAGAGTGAAAGCTCGTCGTGAACCTTCTTTACGAACCTGTAATTTCGGGTGTCCCCGTTCTCGTAGAGCTCCTCTAGGTTGGAAAAGAGCTTGCTTCTGACCTTCCTGCACTCCAGGAGGACCCTGTCACGGAAGTTCCGGTCGGAGAAAAGCACTTCGATGTTCTCCCTGGCGGTCTCCTCTCGATCCTTCATGGCCTTTCTCAGTACGCGATAGGCCTTGGCATATTCCCCCGAGAGGTACAATGAGGAGCCGAGACGAAGCAGGTGGTCACCATCCAGATCGAAATTCTCGTAAACGGTTGTAACCTCCTCGAACTTTCTCCCTATCGGGGAACTGGTCAGGCACTGGTCCGATGCCTCGAGTCTCGCCACCTTCATGATCTCCGTATCGATGCCCAGGTCCCTTATTGCATCGGAGAGCACGTCCTTCCACACGCTGCGGTCGAGCTTGCTCGCATCGATATTCGTCAGATTGTCGGCGCTTATTATCTTTACGTCCCTGCCGGCAGTCACGACGTTGCTGCGGTGCAGTACGCTGTCGTGAATGGCGGTCTCCTCATCGCCAACGGGTATTCCTTCGATGCCGTCAAGCTTGTCCTTGATGTCCGAGAGATCGCCCGCCGTCCTCCTGGAACGGTGGAGTATCCTCTTGATATCGTCATCGATGCGTTCGAGCCTGGCATCCAGCTTTTCGAGCTTCTCGTTCCACCCGAGCTTTCCGAACATGTCTCCAAGTTCGGATACGATATCCTCCGCCTTCAACTGCTCACCCTGCTGCTCCTTGAGGGATTCGGTGATCTGGGCTGCCATGGCATCGGTATCGATGACATCACGAAGGCTCTGAATGAACTTTTTATCCCGGTCCTCCATGCTTCCGTAGTTCTCCATCATCTCGCGAAGCTGCTCGGTCATTTCAAGGAGGTTCTTTCCGGTATCGTCTAGCTTATCCGAACCCGTGCGCATGGCCGAAAGAATGTCATCGGACCTCTCGTTCACGATCCCGGCCAGCTCCTCGTTGCTCATCCCCACGATAGTCTCCAGAAAACGGCTCAACCTGGTCTCCTTGCCCTTGTTCTTCTCATGTAGATGCCTGACGATCCTCTTGGCTCCCAGGCCGAAGCCCTTCTCGGCCGACATCCTTCCCACAGCCTTCAGAAGAACACCCCCGAGGGCGATGGATGCACCTATTCCCAATCCTATCATTTTCATCACGTTCCGTACCGGGGTATAGTAGTGGAAAATTATAACGAGAACGTGGGTTAAATATCTTTTCAGTGGATTCCAAGGGGTGAGAGTCACCAGGAGGGTTAATAATTATCCAATTGTCTATGAATCGCCCACTAAATGGATAATGAGTTTTGTTAAGTTTCGTTAAGTTTCGTTAACATATCAACACCAGGGCAGATCATCCTGTCTGGAATCAATCGTATTCTTATTTCTGCGCAATTCATACAAGTAGTTGTTCTTCGTAACGAGTATTAGTTACGAATATTTAAAATACTTGCAGTGTAAGCATATTATAATTGGTGATAAAATGGTTAATCCGGTAACAGAAAAAAAAACCGCGAATGAGGATCTGAAAATCGGCGAATTGCTGGAGGTTATAGACTCCCAAACTGGTTATTTTCGAGTAATCTATTATCTATTTACCCACATGAAAGGACATATCAAAAAGATGTCCGGTGATATGTTTATTGGCGATAGGACTCTCTACAGGGTCTTTGATATTCTCCTATCCCAGGACATCATATATTTCCAGAAAGAGCAGGAAGGCACAAGGGGTATCAGGAAAAATTATTACCTGACGGATAAGGGCAAACACGTAGCAAGGTACCTCGTAAGACTGTCAAATGCAATCAGAGGTATTCAGGAGGAGGAGAGCGACATTATTAATGCACGATTGGAAAGAGAGATATCGGAACTGAGGGCTTCCACTATCGCTGGCAGTGAAACGAAATCGAGGGTAACTCTGGACCTTGAGATACTCAGGAAGAAGCTCAAGGAGATGGAGGAAATAATTGGTCAGTAGAAAAAAGCGAAGGAGGAGGTACTATCACGATAACACTAATAGGCTGCGGTAACGCGGGGTGCAGGACCTTGGAATGGTGTTCGACTGCCGAGATCGATGAGGAGGAAGACGAACACTTTCGGGATTATTGCCAATATTACCCACTCGATTATGTTGCCATCGACACAGAAGCTGATAGGCTGAACAGAGAGAATATTGCGAAGAAGGTGCTTCTTGAGCCGTACGTCCCGAAAGGAACCGGGAGAGATATCATGTTCCAGGTCGGATATGAGGCAGGGGAATGGGGCAGCAAGAAGATACGCAACGTGCTTGAAGATGCGGGCATGGTCATAGTTATTGCGGACCTGAGCGATACCATCAGTGCCGGTATTGCCGCCTTCGTAACGGAAATGGCTTTCAACTCAATTCACACAGTAATACCAATCGTCACACTCCCTTCCGGCAGGGAGGATCATCACGTTCAGGTGGGTGCTCGGTCGTTCCTAAAAAAGATAGACGGGCTGGGTATAAATACCGGTTTAAGGACAATCGTAATTCCTAAGGATCAACTAAAGAGAATTTGCCCGGGAATCTCCCTAGAGCAACTGTCGGGACTCATTTCCGAGATAATCCTGAGATTCATGAGAGCGTTGCTGGACATCTCGCTGAGAGGGCCCAACAAGTATTATATCTGTGGGATCACAGGTCCAGGTGATATTCGTGGGATCTTCAATTGTGGCGGGATATCGCTATTAGGATTCGGAAAGGGCAAAGGTAACAACAGGATGAAAGAAGCTGTTAGAGAAGCATTGAAATTCGCACTCCCGGACCCGGACATTGCCGATTCTTACAACGGAATTGTGTACATCACCGGTGGATTGCGTACCGGTGAGGATGAAAGACATGTAAGTGAACATATGCAAAATGAATCATACGTCGTCCTGAATAAGGTCGGTAACGATTTTGGGTGTTCTCATCTCATCAATTACGATCCAACAATGGCTGATGAGGTGGAGATTGTCATACTGCTGAACGATTGCAGGGAATTGGTCCTTAGAGATACGCAGAATAAAGGTTCCGGGGTATAAAATGAACGACAGAGCCATATTAGTAGGATGCGGAAAGACAGGCTGTCAGACCCTGAGAAGGAGCGTGGAACTGTTGGGACATCCGGAACTGGAATTCATGGCACTCGGGATAAAGGAAGAGGATGTCGCGTATTCGGGCTGTCGCCGCAGGGTTGTGATGAGGTACAAGGGGCGCGACCGTAGGGGGTCCTCTACCCTTCCGCAGGATATTGAAATGGTAGAATTCGAGCACGATATGGAGGTCATCCGTACCCTGTCCCGGGCAAATATGGTAATAACCTTGTGCGATATGGAGGACGCGGATGGCGCGGTGATCGCTTCGCATGTGGGGATTCTGACCAGGGATAGTTCCACCCAGCGTATAGCTGTGGTATCCGTTCCAGTCAATTCCGAGAAGTCAAGCAGCACGGAACGTACCGCCAAGTTATTGAAAATGCTCCGTGAAAGCATGAGAACGGTGATACTGATACCGGAGGGGGCTATCAGAGATCCAGCAGGAGATGCGGATGCCGAGGGTATCGGTAAAACGATCATAGAGATAATGGCGCTGGTCGCAAGAAGGCTGACCGAGGCGGTACTTATGCACAACCACGTCCCCCTTGATCTGGGGGATATCACCTGTATTTTCAACGGTGGTCGGTTGGGAATGGTCGGCATCGGCAGGTGCGACTTGCAGAAGGATATGGTCGAGGCTCTGAAGGAAGCGCTGAGTTCGCCGTTCCTCGACCGGGACCTTATTCGGGAGGCCAATGTCCTGAGCCTCGTTACCGGTGGCGACGACCTGAGAATAAAGCAGGTCGAGAACCTGGCAGGGGAATTGCATGAGCGGATCGACCTTTGCAATATGTTTATCTGGGGTTCGAGAAGGGATGCGAGAATGGGACAAGCAGTGGAGGTACTTTTAATATTCGTGGTGAACTGATGGAGGCAAGCGAAGGCCCTGCTCTACCCGTTTGAATTGTTGTTGGTGAAAAAGGGGATTTACGGGCCTTTTTCCCATACATCAAACTCGTTCCATTAACAGGCGCACTCCGATGTTATGAGATCTAACTTCAGGTCCTGCAGCCGATCTTGCATAATCAAGAGGACCATCCCAATAATTTAGCCAGACGTACCCGTTGGAAAGGTAGCGTAAACTGAACTGTGTAAATGGTCATATATACCTATTTCGATATAGG
>CAYRFL010000161.1:0-7354 GCA_964423515.1 uncultured archaeon | reverse complement strand
CCGCTTCCGGGTCTTCCGAAATGGCCCTCTCCTCGAGGATGACTATCCCCTCGAACTCATCATCATCCTCTTCGTCGGGAGACCAGGCCAGATCCGGGGATCCTTCTTCTGATTCCTCCCCGGGGGGCAGAGCCTCCTGTTGAATATCCGGTGTAATCTCCTCCGCCTCCATCATAGTCTCGGATTCCAGTGTTTCATCATCTTCATCTTCATCTTCATCTTCATCATCATCTTCATCATCGTCATCTTCATCATCTTCTGCGAACTCGAAAACGGCTCCTTCGGCGGATTCCTGAGCTTCTGGTTCGGAAAGGGAATCTTCTGTTTCCACATCCTCCTTCTCGGCAGTATCGTCCGTTTCGGATATCCCGTCGCCGGGTTCATCCACATCCGGGCCGGGGGGTGCATCATCGGATTCAAAGAAATCGAAGGGGCTTTCATCGGGTTCGATATCTTCCCCTCTTCCGGATTCCGACTCCGATACCTCTTCAAATATCGCTTCGGATTCCTCTTCTGCGGTATCGGTCGGTGAATCATCCGATGATGTATCTGCGGTATCGGCTTCCATTTCGTCCGTTACGGGTTCCGACTCCGCCTCAATACTGGCTTCGGACGTATCATCGTCAGATTCGGGAGACAGGTCCTCGAGACCCGAGAAGTCGAACGTTCTTTCCGCATCGGAGGGGGTTTCATCATCTTCGATAACGGCCTCGTCCTCGGATTCTCCTTCCCCAGTTTCTGCCATCTCCTCAAAGTCGAACGGGCTGTCCTCGGCGTCTTCCTCCGGCTCCACGTCCTCTGCAACGTCGGGTTCTCCAAAATCGAAGGGAGAGGCCTCCGAGACTTCTTCGGGCTCTGTTTCTACAACCTCTGAAGGTTCCCCGAAATCGAAGGGAGTCTCTTCTGTTTCTTCCTCTGGTTCCGTTTCATCCATTACAACGGATTCTCCAAAATCGAAGGGAGGCTCTTCGGTATGATCGGTATCATCGGTATCTTCGGTATCATCGGTATCTTCGGTATCATCGGTATCTTCGGTATCTTCGGTATCTTCTTTGAGCTCCGCGTCATCCATTACAGCGGATTCTTCAAAATCGAGATGAGTGTCTTCGGATTCTTCTTCCGGCTCCGATTCTACAACCTCCGAAGGTTCCCCGATGTCGAAGGGAGTCTCTTCGGTATCTTCCTCTGGTTCTGCTTCTGCCTCTTCTGAAGGTTCCCCGAAGTCGAACGGGCTGTCTTCGGCGTCTTCCTCCGGCTCCGTGTCCTCCATTACTTCGGGTTCTCCAAAATCGAAGGGAGAAGCCTCCGATACTTCTTCAGGTTCCGTTTCAACTACCTCTGACGGTTCCCCGAAGTCGAAGGGGCTGTCTTCGGTATCCTCCTTCGGTTCAGTTCTCTCCTCTTCGGCCGGTTCATCGAAGTCGAAGGGACTTGATCCGGGTTTCTCTACAGAGTCCTCCTGGGACTCCTCCGATGGTGTGGGCTCCACAAGATCGGGAGGTGGAGGGGGCAGCTCCGCCGCTTCGTCCTCCCCGGGTTTCTCTTCCTCGTCACCCTCGTCATCCCATGCAAGACCTCCGGCAACAAACCCATTCTCCTCCTCGTCCTCATCAGCCTCTTCATCTTCTTCCCCGTCGTCCTCCGCCTCCATAGATTTCAGTCTCTCGTATTCACCCTCGATCTGCTCCAGGGCCCTGCGGCCGAAATATAGACTTCTTCGAACATCTTCGGAGGAGAAGGACTCCTTTGCCTTCTCGTAGGTCCTGTTCGCCTTCTGATATTTTCCATCCTTGTCCCTGACGAATTCGATCCTTTCCCTTGCTTTTTCTAGCATTGAAGATATCCTTTCTTGTTCCTCCGTCTTGCTATCATCATCCATCTTCGCCACCTCCGGATACTATGGGTTCAGGTCGCATTCGCCGTCCGACATGGTCGTTTGCACGCTCCGGCTCATACTACAGGTCCGGTTTACTTCCACACCCTGTGGAATCCCTTTTACCTTCTGTTGATCCACTCCAAGAAGGTCCCTGGTTTCGCTCTGTATGGAGATGTCCAGAACCTCCGCGCGGAATGAGGAACGGGAAACGGGGTAGAAGTTATATTCCCGAATCGTCCCGGTATTTTACACCGGTTACGTGGAAGAACCTCCACCCCCGAGTTCTCCGAGACAGTGCGAATATGTCTTTTTCTATAATCTTTTTTTCGTTAATCTGCTTCTATGAATAACTGAGAACCTGTTTTCTCTATGCTCCCGAACAGATATCCATCTCTCATACCCATTGATATTCCCTTCACAATGACCCTTGGTTCCCATCCGCCAAGGGCATTATGTGCAGACATCCCCATCTCATCTTGAATCGAAGGCGATCCATCCGCGCAAACACGAGCGCATGATCCCTGTGGATCTGGAATTCCGTCTCGTTTTCACGAATCTCGATATCTCCAATGGCCCCGTCCCTGCATCTCGCCAGTTTACCTATAAGGTTGAACATGTCGAAGAGGTCCACGCCGTCCCTCTCACCCAGTTCCAGTTTGAAGCGGACCATATGGAACCTGTCGGAGCATTCATCGAGATCGATCAATCTCCCGATACGATCCTCCCCCTCCGGACGGTCCGGAACCCGGACCTGCCGAATTGAATTCCCAATCGCCCCCGATAACCTTCTCATGGAAGGAGTCTCCCCGATAGACACCAGGGTTATGACCTTGCTGACGGGAAAAAAGTCCTGCACACATTCCAATATCTCATTGTATCTGTCCGGTCCGGAAGCCACCTCATAATGCACGAGGGTGGAACAATTCCAGGATATCCTCGATATGATCGATGTGATACTATCTATGGAACCCTTGGTTCCCGAGAGAAGACCATCCTCTGAAACGAGTATGGAACGGGGTCCTCTGGTTCCTGGAGCCGATACGGGCTTCCCCGTGGCCGGGTGATATTGGCCGGAAATGGTATTCGTAGGATAATCGAACCTTTCCAGAAGAGCGCATACCTTCTCCATGCGGAAGGCAGCACGAAAAAAGATGATCAGACCTTCATCCGGCTGTCCGTCCAGTAACCTTCCAAGAACCCAGGGTTTGTTGCGTTTTCCGACCCGGACATACCCATGGGATGGCGCATTGCCGTCGTGGGACATGATCTTTTCGATGCAGGATCCCTCCAGGACGTACTATGATCTATAGGTGAATCAGGTCAGTACCTCGGTTACCAGGACAAGTGACGTCTATCCAATATCACAGGACCACTGGAGGATGTGGGCCCAACCTACAGGTCAGCTCCGTCCCTGAGTTCGTCCACCCTGTCCGTCCTCTCCCACGTAAAGCTCTCCTCGTTCCTGCCGAAATGACCGTAAGCGGCCGTGGCGCCGTATATCGGACGGAGCAGGTCCAGATATTCTATTATCTCCCTCGGCCTCAGGGGAAATATTTCCTTGACCAGGGACTCGATCCTCTCCACCGGTATCCTGTGGGTTCCCATGGTGTCCACGAACAGCGAGATGGGGTCCGCCACCCCGATGGCATACCCCATCTGGATCTCGCACGTATCGGCCAGTCCCGCCGCCACGATGTTCTTGGCGATGTACCGTGCCATGTATGACGCGGAGCGGTCGACCTTGCTCGGGTCCTTGCCCGAGAAACAACCCCCTCCGTGACGCCCCCTGCCGCCGTAGGTGTCCACGATTATCTTTCTTCCCGTCATCCCGCAGTCTGCGAATGGTCCTCCGTTCACGAAGAGCCCGGTCTCGTTGACGAATATCTTCGTTCTGTCGTCCCGCATCTCTTCGGGTATTACGTGCTCGATCACCTCTCGCCGAATATCCTCTCGCAGCCTTTCGTAATCATATCCGATGGACGGTTCAAAGGGATCGTGTTGAGCGGCTATGATGACCGAGTCGATCCGCGCTGGTTTCTTGTTTCGGTACTCGACGCAGACCTGGCTCTTTCCATCGGGCCTAAGGTAATCGAGGACCTTCCCCTTCCTGACCTCGGCCAGGCGGCGACAGAGCCTGTGAGCGTAATCTATTGGCATCGGCATAAGGTTCTCCGTTTCATCGGTCGCATATCCGAACATTATGCCCTGATCGCCCGCACCCTGTTCGTTGTGCAGACCTTTTCCCTCGGTCACGCCAATGGAGATATCCTGGGACTGGGGATCGATGGATGTGAGAACGGCGCAGGACTCCGAGTCGAACCTCATGGTCGGATCGCAATAGCCGATCTCCTCGATGACGCCCCGTATCACCTCGGGATAATTCACTATTATGTCTGTAGTGATCTCCCCTGCGATGAGGACCATGCCGGTGTTTACCAGCGTCTCGCAGGCCACGCGACAGTTGCGGTCCCTTGTTATGATCGTATCGAGAATTGAATCCGATATTTTATCGGCCATCTTGTCGGGATGTCCCTCGGTCACGGATTCCGAACTGAACAGATATCTCTTTGGGTTCATTCCCCTCACCTCCACGAAGAAACCAGATTAAATGGGGATTCAATATAAATATTTTCTTTCACGGCTAAATGTTTCGCGGCTCATTTTCCCCCTGTTTCCATAAGAATCCTCTCGGCCAGGACCTTCCCTATGCCTTTTATACCCATGAGGTCCTTCGTGGAGGCCCCGGCCAGTACTTTCCTGCTTGAAAAGCCCGCATCGAAGAGAGACCGGGCCCTCACCCGGCCGACGTCACGGATGGATATGAGATCGAGCAATTCTCTCTTTACGCCGCTCTTCATGCGTGTTATCAATGCCTCGAGGAATGGAACGTGGCGGCTGGAGAACAACTTCGCCAGTTCCTTCATGGAGTACATGAGCCATTCCCCCAACTCCACCCTGCCCCTGATGTCACCCGGGCCTATCCCGTATTTCTTCGTGATGGCATCCTCGCTCTCCTCTTCCATCCAGTCCTGGACCATGGTGGCGGTCTTGATCTCCGACAGGAAGAAGTCGAACTCGTAGGGATTGGAGGGCGGTGATATGAGGAATTCTTTCTCCCTCCCGAAATAGAGCTCCGAGTACAGGGCGTTCTCGGCCCTCCGAAGGTATAGGGGGTTCATGTCGGGACATGAGCATACGGCGTGAAGTGTGCCGAGAACAGATATTTTTTCCCCTTCGAGCTCTTCAATGGTATCGAGGGCGTTCTTCAGGTTCAGGGCCGACAGGGGATCGATATACAACCTAGAGGTTCGAAGACCGAACTCCGTTGGATAGAATCGTATCCCCGGGACAGCATCCGGCGTCACTCTCGAAAGAGAGCTGAGGGCGCTCTCGAATCCCGGTAGCTCGTCGCAGACCGTGGCCGATGCCGGATATATGGGATTCCCAAAACCGAATGTGCTCATATCCAGTTCATCCGAGCGCAGTTTTCCGGAGCCGTCCAGGTACTTTAGGAAGCCGTGTTCCAGAAGAAAACCTATGGTGTCTCCGACCTGCTGATAAAGGTATTGAATGTCGGATTGAAACGCGTACAGCGTCGAATCGATGAAGCTGCGCAGGGAATCGGGGTCCACGACGAAACCGGCGGATATGGACGACAGGACGTGCATCCGAAGGGCGCCCTCGGCACCGAGCTTCGACTGAATGGTCTCGCCCTCCCCCATGAGATAGCGCCTTGCGTACTCGTCCACCCTATCGCGGGTGGAGGCGATGATGAACGCCTCCCCCTGAGTATCGTATCCGGGCCTCCCCGCCCTGCCGCACATCTGCTTGACCTCCAGAACGGAGATGGGCGTCATTCCCCGGATCCCGTCAAAGCGGTACATGTCCCGTACTATCACCCTTCGGGCAGGGAGGTTCACACCGGCCGCAAGGGTCGGGGTCGCCGCGATGAGCTTGATATGCCCCGCCTTGAAACCGGCCTCCACATTCTTGCGCATGGAGTCCGTGAGCCCGGCGTGATGGTATGCCGCTCCTCTCTCGATGAAGGAGGCCAGTTCCTTTGCCACGTCGGTGGTCTCCCTTTCACCTTTCAGAAGCGACTTCGAGCGGTCCGTGAGCTCTGCCTTCTCCGCCTCCGTGAGATGATTAACGGCGATCTTCGAAAGTCTCTTTGCCAGAGAGACAGCGCGCTTTCTCGTGTTGACGAAGATCAGGCACTGGTGGCCATTGGCGAGGCTGTCACCCACGATACGATCCTCGTTCTTGCCGGACCCTTGGAATCCCGCCTCCTTCCGGGACGTACTGAAGGATTGCTCTGTGAAATACAGGTAATTGCTGTTATATACGTAGTTCCGGAGGTCCACCGGACGCCAATCGCTCTTTACGTGGACTGCTTCCAGCCAGCTGGCGATCTCCCCGGAATTGGGTATGGTGGCGGAAAGGGCGATGATCTGAATATCCTGGGGAAGGGAGCGGAACCTCGAGAGGATCACCTCCATCACCGGGCCCCTCTTGCCGTCCTGAATGAGATGAACCTCGTCCGCTATGACCACGTTCACCTCGCCGAGCCACTGTGCCCTGTGGCGCAGCAGCGAATCCGCCTTTTCGGCGGTGGCGACGATGATATCGCATTTCTCGAGGCCCCGGGGCGACGAATCGAAGTCCCCCAGCGAGACACCGATGCGCAGACCCACCTTCTGGAACTCGCGGAGTTCCTCTATCTTCTCCCAGGCAAGGGCGCGGAGGGGGACGATATAGAGGGCCTTTCCACCCCTCAGGACGCCACGGAGGGCGGCGACGTATGCGACCAGGGATTTCCCGGATGCCGTGGGCACGGCCATGAGAACGTTCTTTCCCTCTTGCACATGGGGGATGGCCTCTGCCTGTGGCGGATAAAGGGTATCGATACCGTGCTGCTTGATCACGGAAAGGAAATCTTCGGGGAGATCTATGTCGTCAACTCGCATGTCGGGAAGGGTATGACGGAGGTAAGCGATAAGGGTTTGGTCGAATTTATGGGAAAAAGGAGGGGGGCGAAACTTGTCCTAGAAAATATAAATACTATCTGGAATAACGATTATAGTAAATCATTCATGCCAGAACAAAGGAGGAAACAGAATGAAGTACATCCGACGAAGACAGATTCAGCAAAATCGGTCTCTCTGAGCTGCGATTTTGCGAACGTTGTCAAGCTGCAAATCCTTATGCGTCAGGGATACATAAGGATTTGCACCATTGACAACATCCCCCAGCTCGTGAGCGCAGGGGCGAATGAAGAAAGATTGGAGATATACGGCGGGAAACCGGTCAAGTACCTCGTCATTGAGGGTGAAGCCGCAACGGCGCAGTTCGCCATCGAGGTCAATGGCGTCCCCATAATCGGTTGCACAATCAGAACGCTGACACGCGAGAACGGCATCCGATACGGATTCGACGGCGTTGGGGGCGACAACGCCACCCTGGCCATACTATCCTTCG
>CAYRFL010000160.1:0-7451 GCA_964423515.1 uncultured archaeon | reverse complement strand
GTGAGGTACGCAAAGACGGGAGTGGCCGCCACTCTCATGGCCCTTATGCCCGTTTTCGTCATCCCATTCGTATGGCTCTTGTATCGTGAGAAGACCAACAGACGCGGTTTGATCGGTGCGGTGATAGCGGTCATCGGAGTGGCGATACTGTTCCTGAAATGAGGAACGGCCCCCCTGTGCACTTCCGGTCTCGATTGGCTGCCCTCGATATTCACCGAACACCCGATGGGCAATATTTTTTGCGAACAAGGCAAAATGTATTTAATCTCCCATCTATAATTACTTTTTTTCCGGTGGAGCCCATGGATGAGAAAGACCTACTTAAATGGATCGAAAAGGCGGAATCGGTGGGCAGGAGCAGACTTTTTCTCTCGGGATACGGATTGAAGAGACTTCCTCAGGAGATCGGGCGGCTCGTCGACCTAGCGGTTCTGGAGGCCCGCGACAATCTGTTATCGGATCTTCCACCGGATGTTGGGCATCTGGTGAACCTGCGCGACCTGGACCTTGCCGAGAACGGGCTCGAGGCGCTGCCCGAGGAGATGGCATGCCTTCGTAATCTAGAATCCCTCGATATCTCCGATAATCCCCTGTCCCGAATAGGCGATCATATGGGAGAGCTTTCGAACCTCACGAAGTTGAATCTGGAAGGGTGCAGGTTGAAGGTCCTTCCCGAGACCATTGGGAACCTTTCGAACCTCAAGGTGCTGAAGGCCGCGAAGAACCGTCTTACTTCGCTGCCCGAATCCCTGGTACGACTGGGAAACCTCGAGAAACTTGACCTCGAAAAGAACCGGATCGATCATCTGCCAGAAGGGGTCGGCGGTCTCTCCGGCCTTCGAAAACTCGGCCTTGCGAAGAATGCATTAAAGGAAATGCCTCCTGGCACGGGAGATCTTCGTAACCTGCGTAAGATCAACCTTTTCCGGAACCGCCTGAAAACCCTACCGGTCGAGATCGGAAAGCTCGAGAATCTTCGTGTAATGAATATTTCGAAAAATCGGCTTCGAAGGCTCCCGGTTGAAATCGGGGATCTTGATAATCTCACCGAACTCGATCTGCGCGGAAACCGGTTGGGCAGCCTGCCGGACAGCGTCGGCGGAATGCGAAGCCTGCGGAAGCTCGATATTTCCGGGAACGAGCTGGCGGTGTTACCCTTGAGCATGGGTGAAATGGCCAATCTCGAGAAGCTCGACATCTCCAAGAATCCAATAACCGCTGTTCCCGATGAATTGGGGAAGCTCTACAATCTGAGAGATCTCCGTGTCCAGTCCTGTCGCATCGAAACACTTCCCCCCGTGGCGGAGGGTTTCCGTAACCTACGGGAGTTGAGGCTGTCGCACAACCGCATCCGTGCATTGCCCCACGAGATAGGTACGATGATCTCCCTATGTAAATTGAACCTTGCGGGGAACGAGCTTACAGGGCTTCCACATTCAATTGGCGACCTACTGAACCTGCGCAAACTGGATATATCGGAAAATGCCATCGTGGGCATTCCTCGTGAGATAGGGAACCTTTCGAACCTGCGTAAACTGGACCTGTCGGACAACAGTATCGAATCCCTTCCTCCGAGCATTGGCAGCCTGCCGAACCTGGAGACGCTGCTCCTTTCCGGGAACCGGCTCCGGGAGCTTCCCCGCGAATTGGGGCATCTGGTGAACCTTCGACGACTGGATATATCCGAAAATGGTATTACGATCTTGCCGGATTCACTCAAAGAGGCCAGGAACCTGCGAGAGCTGAACATTCGTAAAAATGAGATGGAGAAGGTACCCGATTGGGTCACTGAACTTCCCCATCTGGACCTGAAGGACTGAAGTACCCGGTAAGTGGACCAATGAGATATCTGAGGATATGGGTAGTGATCGGAGCCATTGACGGCATCCTTGCGGGAATCGCAGTCTTCGGATGGTGGCTCGGGGGTTTTTGGGGCAACGTGATAATGGCAGGTGGTATCACTGCAATTGCTGCCGTGACCGTCGGGGGAATGATCGGGTCCACTGCCCTCGGTATGTTGCTGGGGGCCGCCTCGGGGTATCTTCTGTATGGTGAATCGTACAACGAGATCGTCATAGGCTTTCTAGTGGGAGGTGCCTTCGGATTTGTTACGGGGAGCGCTCTGGGAAGCTGGAAGAAGGGGGTTCGACTCGGTATCGACCGGGATATGAGGGAATCGAGGGCCATAATAGAGAGAAACCTTATAGACATACCCGTCATGGTCAAGGATATCAACACCACCATCGATAACCTCGAACAATATATAATCAAGTACAATTCGTACAAGAGAGAACTGAGCTTCATCACGGAGAGATTCAAGGGGATCAAGTACAAAAAAAACGATCCGTTTTCGCTTCGGGGAGCGGCAACTATCTACGGGGAGCTTCGGGAGAATCTCGACCGCATGGATCTTGAGATCAAGTTACCCTACAGCGCCTCCTCCGCATGGGAGTTCGATGTTCAGAGTTATCGTTCGGGCAGGGGAAGGATAGGCATGGTCGGGTCCGTGGACGAGAAAGAAGTGAATAAGTAGGCTAATGGAATTCCGCGGAATCTCGTGAGAATATGCGTAACTTATTGGATATCCTCTCATACGATCCTGAGGACGGCCGCGCCCCGTGTCTCAGAGTCCTTCATACGTTTCAGGACCTCGTTCGCCTCACATAGACAATATTCCTCCACATCGGTATGCACGGGTATCGAGCATTATCATTCCCGTTCCCATGTGAACCTATCATCGATGTATGTTGCCGGTTCGCTCAGTTAAAGCGGCCCGCTCATTTAAACTGGTCCGGCGGTGCATCGAGGGTGGGTCATATGATGGGTCGCGATGTGATCCTTTTACACCTTCTGGGTAAGCAGCTCCAGGCCAGCGTGAAGTGTCGTGTTGACGAAGCGCAGTGCCACCACGGGTATCCTTACCACCTTCGATATGGTGGTTGCCGCCACCGGGCCGCAGAGTATCCCCAGCGCTCCCTCCCGTTCCGCCCTTACACCCTGGATTATCTCCTCCTCTATGGATGTGGCAGGGTATTCCTTGATGGTGAAGATCCGGCCGTGCAGTTCGACGTTCTTTCCCAGGTTATCGAGGGCTTCCCGGGAGGATATGACAGCGATGATGTTCCTGTCCCGGTCGTCCACGTAGTCCTCCAGTTTGAGGACGCCGTTCATCAGGGCCCTGAAGGTGGATATGCGGAAATCCTTTCTGGGATCGGCCATTATCTTGTACAGCGTCGATTCCGGTATGTCCGAGGCCCTGCTCAGGTCCAGCATGGTGTGCTTCCTCTCGGCAAGCAGTTTCCTGACCGCGGAGATATACTCCTCGTTGGAGGATAATATGGTCCACATAACTTCTTTTCCATCCATGGATATATCCCTCATAAGGAATAATGACGTGTAACCTATATAATTATTTTTCCCGATATGGTGGATATACATTCCTTTTAATGCAATATCCGATCGATGACGCGGCGAGAATTGGCCATATGATCACGGTGATGCCCAGAATTGCTTTAAAGCCGATAGCCAATGGCCTGAAAAGGAAATTTCTTTATGTAATTACGGTCACTTCTTCCTTTCGAGGAATATCAAATTTCTCAGAAAGGTGGAAAGGTTAAAATAATTCCTCGAAGTTCACACTATCACATTCCTGAAGGGAGTTGAGCTGATGAATATGAGCATGAAGGAAAAGATGGAACTGGTCAGCAGACTGAAGGAACAGTTCGAAGGCAGGAAAATAGAGGACATAATCGACGGGGCCTACAGGGAATTCGGGAACGCCCTCGCCATGACCACAGCCTTTGGTTACAGCGGCATAGTGCTGATGGATTTCATAAGGAGGATAACGCCGGAGCTGCCCATATATTTCATCGATACCAGGAGACATTTCCCGGAGACCATCGAGCTGATGAATACCATAAAGAACGACTGGGGTCTCAACATACAGTGCCTCTATCCCTATTTCGAAGAGGAAAAACTTCGGGAGATAATAGGAGACGATGCCCACGAGTCGAATCCCGACCTATGCTGTCATTATCGGAAGGTGGAGCCCCTGCTGCGTATCCTGGGGGAGAAGAGCGCCTGGCTAAGCGCCGTAAGGCGGGATCAGTCCATGACGCGGTCCGGTATCGAACTGGTGGATATCGACGGTCGGGGTACCATAAAGGTAAGTCCTCTGTGGAACTGGACCAAGGACCGGACGTGGAATTACATTAAGGACAACGGCCTTCCCTACAATCCGCTTTACGATCAGCATTATCCCAGTATAGGCTGTATGCCCTGCACGGCACCCGTGGAGAAGGGAGGCGACGAGCGGGACGGCAGGTGGAAGAGCATGTCGAAGCTCGAGTGCGGGATACACGTTTAGTAATGAGTATTATAGCCATCGGGTGGGGGATTGGGATGTCTTCCCTTTGGAACTGATCCCCTATCGATTTCTAATCACGACATCAGGTCGGCTTCCGCCGACCACAGGGCCGAAACGGCCCCTGATTTTTATCATCAAGTTGTCTCTGTAAAAGGGCCGGTATGGCTTGCGCAACCCGTAGGCACACTTGCCGAGGGTGGGCAATGCCAGAGCATTGCCTTATCTATCGGGCAATACCCCGATAGACCAGTTGGGCCCGTAGGGTACAACGAAGCGTAGCGGGAACAGGCCCTTTTACCTAAAGAGAGCAAGTCCATCGCCGATACCGTCTTTCGTTTCCTTACTTGAAAAAGACCTGATCCATGTACCTGATCATCTTACGTCCGTAGTCTATCCGGTCCCTGGCCCGTCGTACCTCCTCCTTGTCCACCCTTCCCCTGGCGAGCTCGATGGAGTAGAATATCTCGATGAGGTCATCCTGGAATATGAACGTGGATACCCGCGGGTTTATCTCGATGAGCCTGTCCTCGATGAACTGGACTCCAACGGAATACCGGAGGGGCACCGCCTTGATTATCTCGGCGACGTACCGATCGATCTCGGGACGGTCTATGAGCTCGCCGTATGTGATGACGCCGGTCCTCTCCCGCTCGCGCGTCTTGATGGTGGTCAGCAGCGCCTCGCCGTCCAACCCGATGGTCATGGCGTCGATCTCGAGGCCCTTCACCACCTCCATCACCAGGAGCTCTGGGAAGTCGCCCTCCCGGAAGATGCTGTTCATCTCCTCGAGGGTGATGTACCTGCTCACGGGCTTCTCGTGCATAAGGCTGCGCTTGCGGTCGATGGACGGCGAGATTATGCGGAAACCCCTGCTGCCCTCGCCCACCGGAGGCTTGAAGCATACCTCGCGGTCCGGAAAGCCGAGTTCGCGCACGCAGGCGTTGAACTCCTCGAGCGTGGTGGCGAGGCGGTACTCCGGGAGCGGCACGCGGCCCTTCAATTTCTCGTACAGTTCATGCTTGTTCACGACCGTGCGCAGCACGTCGATATCCGAGACGATGAGCGCAATGCCGAGTTCGTCGAATATCTGCCTGTTCTCGGAGAGGGAAAAGGTCTCCAGGGTGCTCTCTGGCAGGATCACCTCGATCTGTTCGTCCTCTGCGATCTCGCGGATGCGCTCTATGTAGCCCGGATCGTCGCCGCCCGGTATCACGTAGAATTTATCGGTCAAGATCTGGCCCACAACATTATCCTGCATATCGACGCCGACTATGCGCAGCTCGTCACCGTAGGCTTTCCGGAGGTACCGAATAAGAGTGCTGGCACCGGGGCATCCGCATGAGGTCAGTAGGAGATTCATGGTTTACACCGTACTGGAAGTAACGGTAGTGGGAAAATAAGGAACGTATTTAAGGGTTTTTGATGAAATGGGTCAAGCGGGTAAGGTGGTAGGTGGGTACGGTGGTAAGATGGGTAGGATGGAACTGGAGGTCAGGGGAAGGTTTGGTTGAATAATTGTGGCCTTGGCCACCGACAGCCTCCTGATTCTACCGGAAAATGGCAGCGAAACCGCCGACCAATGATACCCGATACTACTGTCAAATGTTCGCTTGAATCGTCGATGAATCGCCTCTCTAAAACCAACAAATATTTCCCCTACTCAACGGATGGAGGTAAAACATATATCCCTCGAGCCCTATTCCTGCGGTAGGGAAACGTCTAACGACATTCATAAACTCGTATGCCCATACCCATCGACGTATAAAGCCACACTCCAACCCGGTGACCCACATGAAGCGAAATCGAATCCTGGCAGGCATCACGGTATTGCTCCTGCTGCTCATCGGCGCTCGGGCTCCGCTCGCTCGAACTCGAACGAGCTGCGTTCAGGTTGAAGCTCCCGAAGGTATGATCGGAGGGACTGGAATTTCGTTAGAAGCGAAAACGAGGAACACGCGTTGGTGTGTGGAGACGGTGGATTTCCAAGGTGTAGTGGGTAATCATACATCAATGATCGTAAATGGGTATAATAGACCATGCATTAGTTATAGTGATTGTGCAAATCACATTTTAAAATATTCATATTGGAATGGAAATAATTGGAGCATTGAGACTATTGATAATGACGGATATGTTGGAATTCATAACTCAATTGACCTAGACTCTAAAGGATTTCCTCATATTGCCTATAAGAAATATACAAACTATACTGATTTCGCTGTTAAATATGCTTACTTCGATGGATCTCAATGGAAGATTGAGATAGTTGATTCGGATGAGCATGTGGGTCAGCATATTTCATTGAAATTAGATAGCAGCGATTCACCACATATTGCCTACAGAGATTCAACGAATCGATCTGTGAAATATGCTTATTATAATGGATCTGAATGGATAATTGATACTATTCAAAATAATTCGGGGAATACTGAAGTGATACTTGATTTTGATTCAAATGATTTCCCCCACATTGTGTATGTTGATGTTGATAATTCAAATCTCAATCATACTTATTATGATGGAAATCAATGGCATACAGATATAATTGACTCATATCTTGAATTAGATATGATTCAATTCCCATCGTTCCAGATTGATAGAAATGACAAATATCATGTAAGTTACTATTATTCGCGGGTAAATGATATAAAATATGGATATTATGATGGTAATCAATGGAATCTGGAAACTGTCGATTCTCAGGGTGATGTGGGATGGTATTCTTCAATTTCTATAGATGATTCAAATAGACCGCATATCAGTTATCACGATTTTACGAATGGAGATTTAAAATACACATATAAAGAGAATAATAAATGGATCATTGACGTAGTAGATTCTATCGAGGATGTTGGGTGGTACACATCTATCGCAATCGATTCAAACGACATACCTCATATCAGCTATTCCGATAGAACCAATTTGGACTTGAAATACGCCACTGTGGACACAGTCCACCCTGTCATCGAAGCCGACCATTCCCTCGATACTGGGACTACCGGGGATACCTTCAGTTTCAATGTTACTGCCTCCGACAACCTGAACGTTGAATCGATCTTCATCGACTGGGAACACGGGCCCCTGA
>CAYRFL010000159.1:0-7495 GCA_964423515.1 uncultured archaeon | reverse complement strand
GTGGTGTCCGTGCTTCTGTAGATGACCACCTGCGAGTCATCCTCCGCGACGTCTACGTTGGCATTGGTCGGTCTCTCGGTCCCATTCAACTGTACGTAATTCGGTGCGTATCCCCTTATCTCCTGGTCAATGGTGACGGGCAGCTCGTCTATGTAGAACGTGGGTTCGGCGGCAATATCGAGGGTATCGTATCCCCAGGCACCATTCCCGATATCCGGGTTGTTGAGGAGGTTCGCCACTGTCCAGTTGATGAACAGGGGAGTGAATTCGGGGCCGGTCCCGGCGAGCTTGAGAAAATGTTCGATCCCCGCGATCCCGTGCTGCGGTTCGTTCTCGGCCGGATCGAAGGAGATGCCGTCCCGGAGGATCAGACCCGATGAATCAAGTCCTTCGTACTGGTCGTATATGTACTGCTGGAACACGTATGCTATGCCGTACTGGGCATAGTTGAGAATGGGATTTGCAGAGTACTGTTTCCAGTTGAGGGTGATGGTATTGTACCTCTCGAAGTACTCCATGAACGAATTTTGCCGCGGGTTTCCGTAGATGTGCATCTTTGCTATCTCTGCAAGACCCTCGTCCACCCATCTTTCTTCCCACTCGTCATAGTGATGCTGGGTCAGGTGGGTGAACTCGTGGGCCACCACGTCGGGACCGACGTTGTAGAGGAGGTTCATGTACAGCAGATCGAGGTCGTTGGGATCGTCCGGCCAGAAGTAACCGGCTATGCCGTTATTCCCCATGTTGTAATACAGGAGGTAGATCCTGGGGTCGCCGTCGATATCGTTAGGGTCGCCCATCTTAGTGGATATCTCGGGGAATATCTTAGTATCGAAGTCCAGAACGACGTTGTACGGGTAATACTCGTATCCCTCCTCGACGTACAGGTAGCAGTGGGTTCCGGTCCTTTGCAGTTCGGCAGTGACGGTGTAGCCGCCGCTGACGATGAATACTCGGGTCTCGCCTCTTCCCGGGTCCTCGCTGCGGGCGGGCGGATAGATATTTTCCCGATCCCCGGAATAGGGATAGATGCGGAGATCCCCTTCCACGGATGCCACCTTCCGTTCTGGAATATCCCCTTCCCAATCTTCATCCGTGGTCCAGGAAATGAGCGATCGGCGGCCAACGGTACGACCATTTGGTACAAAAAAAAAGACCAGCAAGGTTCCGGACAGTAGTATGACCATCAGGATCGAAGCGATCCTCCGGGTGTTGGAATGCTCTGTCATGGTCAGCCACCCGATGCCACGCTGAAGAAGGATATGGAATCCCCGTCCGCAAGCCTTTCGTCACATGGAATTACCCGTTCATCCCTGATGGTGATGGTCGAATCGGGGTAGAGTCCCACGGTCTTTTGGAGGTCGAGCACCGTGGCGCCCTCCGGAAGCTCGTAACCTTGGCTCTTGGACATTTTTATCTGTACTGTAACGGACACCATCATTTCAGATTCCCCGATTATTCCCGGATGGGCTTCTCCGTATTGGATCGATTCTTATTTATTTGTTTTCGGATTTTAACAGATTCCCCCTCTCAGAATTCAAAGGCTCGGAAGCACCCGAAGGGTGCCTCCCGAAGAAAATCGCCCGATTTTCCTGCGTTCAGGGGCATCTTGATGCCCCGGAACGTAGTGGGAAAGGGAATGAGACGGGAGCCTGAAAGGACCGATTCCGCTGAATATTTCATAAACTATATATTACAAGATAGCAATCCCCTACCACCCAGTTTCTTGCTGAATCAGAATAACTCATATGTGGAGAAAAGCGGTTCTTTCGATCAAGGTGGTTTAATTGGTGAAGAAAACGGGAGCCCGGGTAAAACCCTTGAAAAAGAAGAAGAAAAAGAAGAAGACCTCCTTCGAGGGAAGAGTCCAATTCAAGCTGGATGGATCCAAGAGCGGAAAAGGCGGGGCCAGGGCGAAAGAGAAGGAGTTCGATGATAATAGTGATGAACTCTACGACGAGGAGGGTGATGAGACCGATGGCGATGGCGAATCGGATGACGATTGGCTCGATGAGGATCGGAGCAGCGGGGACTCGGACGGGAAGGTAGCGTTCGCTTTGGACGATGAGGACGATGAGGAGGATATCAAAGGGAAGCATAAGAAAGCGGTGAAACGAAAGAAGAAAAAGGAACCGGAGAAAAAGGAGAAGGCGGCACCGGCCAAGAAGAAAAAGAAGAAGATATCGACTTCCGCCGGGAAGAAGACCCGAGAGAAAGAAAGGGATGAGAGGGATGAGGGGGACGATGAAGAGGATGGGGACGAAGAGGACGAGGAGATAATTGCCGATAAGATCAAACCTGTAAAAACGGCCAAGAAGGTTATAAGCAAGCGCGAGGTCGTCGACAAGAAGAAGATGATGATCCTCGCCAAAAAGAACTTGGAGATGGAGAAGGCCCTGGACAATTTCAAGAGAGCTTACCGATCCCTTCGCGATGAGGTCGATACCATAACCGCCGACAGGGACACCAAGGAAGCCCACTTGAACAAGTACCAGAACAAGCTGGACCTGTACGCCCAGGATTTCGACAATTTCAAGGACCGTGTCAAGAAGGAAAAGAAGGAGCTTGAGGTACAGGGAACGCAGAGAGTCGTTAAGAAAATGCTGGAGATATACGATAATTTCGAGAGGGCCAAGGAAAATACAAAGCCCTACGATAGGGCCGAGGGACTTCTGGGGGCAATGGAACTCATGCGAAAGCGATTCATCTCCATACTGGAGGAGGAGGGGATAGACCAGATAGAGAGCGTGGGCAAGAAGTTCGATCCTTGGCTCCACGAGGCCCTGGCAATGGTGGAAGACGACAAGTACGAGGACGGAATGATATGCCAGGAGCTTCAGAAGGGATTCCTCTTCCGGCCGGATCCCGAAGCGGAGGAAGAGGAGGAAGAGAAAGGAAAAGAGGAATTGGATGAGAACGGAAAGAAAAAGAAGAAAAAGAGAAAGGTCGACCTCGTAAGGGTAGCATTGGTTCACGTTTCCAAGGGTAGTGGCAAGAAGGGAAAGGCAAGATCCAAAGGTGGTGATGAGGAAGGCGGCCCCACGCTCATCGAGGAACCGGTGTCAAAGCGGGTTGAGGGCGGAAAGGGGGGTGCATCCAAGCGGGCCCGCAAGAAACCGAAGGAGGATAAGGGCAAGGGCCCGGAAAGGGATGAAAAGGCCTCTAAAAAGCCCGAACCTCCCAAGAAAAAGAAGAAAGCTAAAAAATTCGTTCTCGACGAGGAGGAAAAGGGGAAGGAGGAGGAGAAACCCCCCCGGAGCACGAAGGCAAAAAAGCCAGCTTCGAAGAAGAAAAAGAAGAAGATCAAGAAGAAGTGAGCTTTTGGGATTTGTTCCTGATGGATTCGATTTATGCCTATCGTTGTGAGTTTCACCGAGAATGGAGTTGATGGAATGAGGGGGATAATTAAATGGCTATAGAAAAGAGCAGTACGTACTATTTCGACGGCGACCTTGACGAGGTCGATGGTGATACCGCCCGGCTGATCAAACTGGAGGAGGAAAGACAGCAGAAGAAGATCATCCTCATCGCATCAGAGAGCATCTCACCTAAACCGGTCCGGGAAGCCCTTGGAAGCGTCTTTTCGAATATATACGCCGAAGGGTACCCTTCCACCAGGATGGGCCTGGACGATCTGGACGGATTGCTCGATCACAAGCATCAACTTTCCTACCTGCGCAGGTATTCGGATCACAAGTATTACAAGGGAACGGAATTCGTGGATTTTGTCGAGTCCCTGGCGCAGAAGAGGGCGGCCCTCCTCTTCGCAACAGATAATGTTCCCGCCGGGAAGATATTCGCCAACGTGCAGCCACTTTCCGGTGCTCCCGGCAACAATGCCGTCTTCACTGCATTCCTGAAACCCGGAGATACGGTTCTCAGCATGGCCCTCAACTGCGGCGGCCATCTCAGCCACGGAAGCGAGGCGAACCGGTCCGGTATGCATTACAAAGTGGTACCCTACGGGGTGGAGATAGGGGAGGAGAAGCTCAATTACGACCGGATACGTAAGCTGGCCCTCGAACATAGACCAAGATTGATAATCGCCGGTTACAGTGCCTATCCGTGGGATATCGAATGGAAGGAACTGAAGAGGATCGCCCGGGAGGTGGGTCCGGACTGCATCCTCCTTGCCGACATCTCCCATATCGTCGCTCTCATAGTCGGCGGCCGGATGAACAATCCCATAGAGCATGCCGACGTCATCATGTTCACGACGCACAAGGCCCTGGCGGGACCGCGGGGTGCGGTCCTCCTCACCACCGACCCGGAGAAGGCGGGGATGATAGACAGGGCTGTGTTCCCCGGGGAGCAGGGAGGGCCGCACGTGAATAACATTGCCGCGCAGGCGGTCTGCTTCAAGATCGCAGCCAGCCCCGAGTTCAGGGAGTACTCCGGGATGGTTCGGGATAATGCTAGATTCTTCGCCAAGGCCGCCAGGGAGCTCGGTATGAAGCTGGCCTACGGTGGAACGGAGTCTCACCTTTTCCTCATCGACCTCAAGTGCTTCGGGAAGAAGAACGGCTACCACGTGACAGGGGAGGTCGCAACCCGCATACTGGACCAATGCTGTATCACCGTCAACAAGAACACCATCCACGGCGACGAGAACGCCACTCACCCCACTGGCATCAGGATAGGCACGCCCTGGATCACGCAGCGGGGATTCACAAGGGAGAACATAGAGCGCCTTGCCGAGATGATCCACATGGTCCTTTCGAACATAGTACCGTTCCATTACGAGGGACAGGGCGAGGAGATTGGACGGGGCAAGATCTCCCTGTCGGTACTTCTCGAGGTCCGGAAAAAGGTCGCCGAGCTCCTGGGCGAGGTGGACATGCGGGATACGGAGCTTTCCAGCCGCTATCCCTACTATCTGTACACGGACCCGGGAACGGACCGGACCCCCCTTCATGCTGTCCATGAGAGTGCGGGGGCCGATTTAAAGGACCATCACGGCTTTCGGGTGCCCCGTGACTACGGGCTCGAGTCCGTCGTCGAGGACAGACCCTTGATGGTGGACTGCGGCCATAACAAGGTGCTCCGCCTTAGGGGGGACGAGGAGAGACTGCGCCCGTTCCTGGGGCAGGTCTGCACCGGAGACCTGACCATGGACGTGGGGGAGAGCAGGCGAACCCTGCTTCTACACGGCAATGGTAGCTTGATGGACGACATACTGGTCCATCGGGTCGATGATCCCCGGGAGGGTTTCGCCACGTATATGGTGGAGGCCACGGGTGCCAACGGTCCCACGGTCCGCGAATGGCTGAGGGGCCTGGCCGACGGCTATCTCCTGTTCGATGAAGATGACATCTACCGCAAGGTGGAGGGACCCGTGGTGGTGGAGGACCTGGGAAGCGATCTCGATGCGGCCGTTCGCAGAACCGCGATCAAGCTCTGGGGCCCGGGCACAGATACAATTCTCGAGGACTGCGCCCCCGACATCCGGGAAATGGACGTTCTGAAGATGAAGGAGAGAATGGCCGGAAGGATTGTCTTCACCCTTTACGTTCACCCGGACAGGGCCGCCGCCCTCTGGGAGCTGCTGCTGCGAAAGGGTTCGCCCGAGGGACTTTCCGCCGGAGGGTATTCCCACCTGGAGAGGTTGAGGAAGGATGCGGATCTTCCTGATTACTCCGTTGAGATCGCGGGTATCGATAAATTTACAGAGAGGCCCGGACTCTTCGATCTGAAGAAGCCCTATTTCGTGGGCCAGAGAAGTATATTGGGCCGGGTGGATGCTAACGTCGAGAAGGAGGAATGGAGCTGGGTCGAGGAGGAACTTCCCATCCGGAGGACGCCCATGTACGAGGAGCACGTCAAGTTGGGGGGAAGGATGGTCCCCTTTGCCGGCTGGGAGATGCCCGTGCTGTACGAGGGTATCGGTGAGGAACATCATGTGGTCCGCACCGGGGCCGGTCTCTTCGACGTTTCCCATATGGGCGTTTTGGAATTCTCTGGAGACCATGCTGTGGATTTCCTTGATATGATTACCACCAATTACGCTCGGTGGATCTTCCCGGGCGAGACCCAGTACGCATACGTACTCGGACCCGACGGGGAGGTGCTCGACGATATCTTTCTGTATCGGAAGGCCAGGGACCGGTTCATGATGGTGGTGAATGCCGCCAATGCCGAGAAGATATGGAGCTGGGTGAACGCGGTCAACACGAACCGGTATCTCCTCTCAAGTGCAAATCCGTGCCTTGAGGTTCCCGCCGGCGTCACCATCAGGGATCTCAAGGACCCGGCCTCGGGCGATGACAGAAAGATCGACCTCGCCCTCCAGGGGCCTCGTTCGCTGAATGTCCTACTCAGCATTGTGGACCCCGACCATGAGGAGGAGCTGCGGAGGCTAGAGAGAACGAAATTCATGGAGGGAAAATTCGGGGGGATGGATGTCCTCATAGCGAGGACAGGTTACACCGGCGAGAAGATGGGATTCGAGATTTTCACACATCCGGACGATTCGGTGGCTTTATGGAGACTGCTTCTGGAGAAGGGCGGTCCCCTGGGGCTGAGACCCACCGGGCTGGGTGCCAGGGATTCCACCAGGACCGAGGCGGGTTTCCCCCTGTACGGCCACGAGATAGAAGGTCCCCTGGGCATCTTCCCCATGGAGAACGGCTACGCCCAGTTCCTCAAGCTTCACAAGCCCTTCTTCATCGGGCGGGAAAGGGCATTGTCCATGGCCAAGGGTACCAAAATGCTCATCGTCAGGTTCAGGATGAACAGGCCCGGTGCCAGGATGCTGCACACCGGGGACCCGGTGGCCGACAGGAAGGGGCAGTGTATCGGATTCGTGACAAGCTCCGTGCTGGTGGGAAGCCATCAGATTGGCCTGGCATACGTCAAGAAGAGGTACTCGAGGGAGGGTTCCCGATTGTACGTGTTCTCCCTGCCCCATGGAAGACCCGCTCCCAGGGAGAAGAGCAGGCATGAGTGGAAGCCGGGGGATCGAACGATAATTCCGGAGGAAGGGACCGTCCTTTCGAGATTCCCCGATGAGAACGAAATGCCGGATCGAGCACGGAACGATAAGAATTGATTACGGAACATGGATGGAAAGTGATAACATGGCAGAGGAATACGACGTACCAAAGGATCTGAAATTCACAAAGAACCACGAGTGGATACGGGTCGAGGGAAGCATCGGCGTTATCGGTGTCAGCGATTTCGCCCAGAAGCAGCTGGGAGACATAACCTATATCGAGCTCGAGGTGGAGGAGGGCGACGAGATAGCGGCGGGAGATATGTACGCCACCGTCGAAGCGGTGAAGGCATCGGAGCCGTGCTATGCTCCCGCGGGAGGGGCCGTAACCGAGCTGAACTACGAGCTGGAAGACGAGCCCGAGATGGTGAACCAGGACCCTTACGGAAAGGGCTGGATGGTAAAGGTGGAGATATCGGATGCTACGGACCTGGACAAGCTCCTCTCCCCGGCCGGATACGAGTAGCTTTTGAAGGAGGAAGGGCACTAGATCCCAATCGGTTC